>DATGFU010000717.1:0-4328 GCA_035308865.1 Allostellaceae bacterium
TCTACGGCTGCAAGGACGAAGCCCCGCCCGCCGCGGTCCCCGCCAAGCGCTGAGCGGCCAGCTTCCAAGCCTTCAGGCTGAAGCTAAAGCGATTTGGGTGGGCGCGGACTGTTCCCTGGCGCCAGCTCCTGGCGCAGCGCAGCTTGCCGCCGGAGCGCAGCAGGCTCGCCGATCGGCGGCAGGGCGTTCATGGCGGCGACGACTCGGTCGGAATCGATGGGCAGATGATCCCTACGAGCCCTGGCGATCAGTGCCAGGCAGTCCCCGAGATCTTGATCCGAGAGGCGCCCGATCTTGACGAGCAAGAAGAGTGTCGGAGTCGGGCGATAAATTCGCGCTCTCGGACCCGTCCGAAAAAGCTCGATCTCTTGCTGCCAACCCGGGACGCGGCGGACGAAGTAGTCGGCCGCAGAGTTGACGGCCTCGATCGACAGGCCGGCCGCGGCAGCGAACTCCATCAACTGAAAGCGTTGCTCCGGAAGGCCGTCCAGGCTCACGAGGTCGATGTCCTCGGTGACTCGCCGCGGTTCCAGCCATAGAGCCACGAGGGCGCCACCCAGGAGGAGCCAGTCGCCGTCGAGCCGCTCGGCGAGCGCCGCGAGCAGCTCTTCCAGGCGCTCTCGCCCCATTTCTTCGGCCATGCGCGTAACATAAGCGCGATGGACGACTGTTGGGAAGTGCTTGCCGCCGCCGGCCTGCCGGAAGGGCCGATCCGTCCGGCGCCGCGGAGGTTGGTCGATCCAAGCCGGCTGCGGGCCGCGGTCGCGGCGGTCGCGGCCCAGGCTGGAGACATCGATCCATGGCACGTCGAGCCTCTTCTCGCCTGGCTGCGCGGCTTCAAGCATCACTGGCCAGGACCCTTCGCCGCGATCCTCGGGCCGGCCGGAGAAGAGTGCCTCGCACGGCTGGCGGCGCTGCCAACGGATTCGAATCGTTATCTCAAATTGCGCCGAATCGCGATCGAGAATCTGTCTCTAATGCTATAGCGCCTCCTCCAAGCCGCCGCGCGGTGCTTCGGCGCCAGGTTGAGGCCGGCCGCGCCTTGGAGCTTGGGCTGCCGTCCTCGAAGAGATCCGCAACCCGGCGACCGCGGGCACGATCGCCGTCAAGCACATCGCCGCTGAGCTTTCGAACTCCCACCCGGAGTCACGCGGACCACTACTGGCCCAGCCGTAGCGCCATTTGATATACTTCACCGCCATAGATCGAAGGCCGCGGACCCGAAGCGTGACCCATGAATCACACTCTTGAAAAGGCAGCGCTCATCGCCACATTTGTCGGAGGCATTTCTGGTCTCTGGTATATTTTGGAGCAATCTACCCGGCTTACTCGTAGACTTGCCCGTTCGACAACGGCGTCAGGAGCGGCCCTCCCGAGACCTCGCAGGTCTACCAAAGTAACGAGCTTATTTGCTGTCGTCTTCGGTGTGTCGTTTGCTGCCTTCTTTGCATCAGATACCAACAACGCCTCATGGTGCATAGGCTACATCGGAGTGGCAATGCTTGGAGGCGCGGCGACGTCATACTTAGTCGAAGACGCGAATGCGGACACCTTTCTGGGCTTCTTACGGCACCTCGGCTGGACTCTCCTCAGCGCCCTATTGTGCAGCACGTTTGCCGCGATGAGCGCGCTCTACCTCCTGCCGCATGCGACTGCAGAGCTTGCCGGCCTTGCCGGTTATGTGTCGGATCAACCGATGATGCTCCCGCGCTACATTACCCCGCTGATCGGCGCCATCTCTGGAATTGCGGGCGGGTTCTACAGTCCTTTGGGGTCAAAGTATCTGCGCCTCTCGCTCATGTTTGCGCAGGCAATAGCGGCGTCTGTGAGCTTCGCTGCATTCCTCACGGTACCGGCGGTTGCATATTTTTCAGAGCATAGACCCGGATTTGCGCTCGTCTTTCTTGTTGCGACCCTTCTGATGATGTTCTTCCCGCTGTTGCTTCGCGATTCGGAGTAGTGGTCCACGCGACCGCAGAAGAATTACCGCGCCGCGTTAGGTACAATATCAAGAGCACCATTGCTCGGTGCGTGACGAGTACACTGGCTGGCAGCTCTGGTGAGCAGGCCCAGCAGCCCCGGTCACACCGGCCGGTCCAGGCTGGCGAGGAACTGCTCGGCTTCGCGGTTCGTCTGGCGGACGGTCTCGACGCCGTCGAGGAGCTCGTCGAGCTGGCCGGAGAGCTCCTGCGGCGAGCGCATGGTGACGATCTGGTCGGCGATGAGCTGGAAGGAGTTGTCGATCAGGTCGAGCTGGCCGCGGGCGACCTTCAGGTAGCGGCGGATCTCCTCGAGCTTCTCGATACGCTTGACGACGACGGCGAGGTTGCGCTTGGCGATGCCGGCCTGGGTCGCGTCGTCGCCGGCGTCGGCGGCCGCTTTCTCGAAGCGCTTGCGGTCACGGTCGAGGCCGTCCGCGTCCACCGCCCGCAGGTAGCTCACGTAGCGGTCGCAGGTGAGGGCCATCTCGACGAAGGCGTCGACCAGGCGATCGGTCTTGGCCAGCTCCTCCTGCAGCATGTCGGCGGCGAAGGAGGGGTTCTCGGCGGCCAGCCGGCGGATCTCCTCCTGGCGCTCGACGATGGCCCCGACGCGGGCGCGCTCGGCGTCCGACAGGCCCGCCATGCGCCGCGCCCGTTCCTTGGCGTCCAGGGCGCGCTTCAACCGCTCGAAGCGCGGGTCCCAGAGGAGGGCCCGCAGGCGCCGGCTGTCGGGGGCGTGCAGCAGCCAGAGCCCCTCGAGCCCCAGCGCGGCCAGGGCGAGGAAGGGGTTCGCGGTCAGCAGCGCCGCCGCGAGGCCGCCGGTCAGCAGCGAGAGGTTGTAGGGGTTGGCGAAGGCCATCTTCAGGTAGGGCCGCCGCTCGAAGATCGTGTCCCGGGCGACGGCCTTCACCCCCGACGAGAAGCCTTCCCGGATCTCGCGGTCCAGGGCGGCCTGCTCGACGCTCGCCGAGTTCGCGGACGTCGCCGCAGTCGCCGACGTCGCCGCGGCCGCCCGCGCCGCGGTCGCCGGCGGCTCCTCCGCCTGCCGCGGCGGCGGGGTCTGGGGTCTCTCGCCGGCTGCCATGATCGGTCAGGTCTCGAGTTGCGCGGGAACCGGCGGCAGGAGAGGCCCCTTCAGGGCTTCGCGGGGGTGGAGTAGACGAGGTCGAGGAGCTGCTTCTCCACCGCCCTGAATTCCGCCGACGACTTCAGGTTGATGTCGCGGTGGGCGAAGTAGGGCACGTCCACGCGGTGCAGGATCCGCGCCGGGCGCGGCGAGACGATGTAGACCGTGTCGGCCAGGTAGACCGCCTCGGAGACGTCGTGGGTGACGAAGACGATGGTGTGGTCCTCGGTCTGCGTCACGTCCAGGAGCAGGCTCTGCATGCCCCAGCGGGTCTGGGGATCGAGGGCGCCGAAGGGCTCGTCCATCAGCACCACGTGCGGATTGTTGATCAGGGTGCGGGCGATCGCGACCCGCTGCTTCATCCCCCCCGAGAGCTCCCGCGGGTAGCTGTCGGCGAACTCGGCCAGGCCGACCGCCTGCAGGTACTTGTCAACCCGGGCGCGGCGCTCCTCGGCGGGGACTCCCTGCAGCCGCAGGCCGTACTCGACGTTGCGGCGGATGGTCAGCCAGCCGAAAGAGGTGTAGGCCTGGAAGACCATGCCGCGGTCGCGCCCGACCCCCAGCACCGGTTCGCCGTGCACCAGCACCTCGCCGGCGGTGGGGACGAGCAGGCCGGCGATGGTCTTGAGCAGCGTCGACTTGCCGCAACCCGAGGGGCCGAGGAAGACCACCAGCTCGCCCACCCCCGCCCGGTGGAAGATGTCGAAGGAGACGTCCCGTAGCGCCTCGACCCCGACGCCGTGCCGGTCGAGGTAGGTCACCGAGAGATGGCTGACCCGCAGCTTCGGCGTCTCCGCCGTGGGCTCGGCGCGATAGCTCGGCTGGGCCGCCGACACCGCGTCAGGCGTGACGGCGACGGTGCCGGGCTCGCCCGCCTGCGGGGCCGGCGGCACGGGTACGTGGGTGTGGCCGGAGGTCATCGGGCGGCCCTCGTCTCAATCCACCGTCGACTCGCGCCAGCGGAACAGGACGTTGGAGAGGGAACGGATCAGGGCGTCGGTCGCGAGCCCGATGCCGCCGATGACCAGCAGGCCGGCGAACGACCAGGAGGCCTTCTGGTGGGTGCGCGCGAGCTCGACCATGTAGCCGAGCCCGTGCTCGGGATTGACCGCCTCGGCGAGGATGACGTAGGTCCACGAGATGGCGTTCATCACCCGGAACGAGTCGAAGATCTCGGGCAGCGCCGCGGGCAGCAGGACGGTGCGGACGACCTGGGCCTT
>DATGFU010000718.1:0-6735 GCA_035308865.1 Allostellaceae bacterium
GGGCGAGACCATCTTCTACGACCTCGGCGGCGCCGGCGGCGCCGACAAGGTCAAAGGCGGCGCGGGCACGACGGAGATGTTCGGCGGGCTCGGTCGCGACACCTTCATCGGCGGCTCCGGCACCTCCACGATGGTCGATACAGGCGCCGGCAACGTCGCCTTCCAGTTCGACACGGGCCTCGGCGGCACGGATGTCGTCGCCGGTTTCAACGCTGCCGCCGGAGATTATGTCCGGATTACGGCTCTGACCTGGACCGCCAGCCAGTTCCTGGCGGCTGTCACCGTCACCGGTGGCAACAGCTTCGTTGATCTTGCCGCGGGCGGACACACGACGAAGATCGAGTTCGTCGGAGTCACCAACCTGACGGCGGCGGATTTCCACGGGTAGATCGAGGGCCGCCGCGACGGGCACTTCACGGCGGTCCGCTTCCTGAGCTCGTTGCGGTCAGTCGAGGCGCGTCCCTCGAATGGCGCATGTGGGTCAATAGCGCCGTGACGCGCTCAGCCACGCGGGTTGCAAGTGTTAGATTTTGACCATTACGCTGCTGGCGATGTTATCCATTGCAAACCCCGATCAAGTGGTTGGGTGTGCTCGTCTGAGGCGGCAACCCTCCGGTCGACGGCAATGCTGCATACGAGGATGCCGACTGGGGGCAGAAACGCCAGTCCCACGTAGCCAATGACCGGTTCGATGATCGGCTTGGGCCCTCAAAATACGCGTAAATCCTCAACGTGATCGTACCAGACTTTGATGTAGAAAGTGACGAAGACGAGAAAGAGCCAGCCTTCCGATAGGATCGACCAAAGTCTCAGTGCGGTGAAGGCTCTATTCACCTTTGGGGCCTCTTGGACCGCGGAAGCTCCCTACCCGTGATCTTGTATTCAATGCGGCCGTTGATCGGCGCGGCAACGACGATGACGAGGGCCACGATGGTCCAGCCAAAGACGCCGAATGCTCCACCGAGGACCGACGCAATCACCCCGGTGAGGGCGCCAAATGCCAGCCACACCCAGAACCAGCCCCATGACCGTACACCGTGTGGGTTAGGTGAGCCCTCCGCCATTTCCGATGTATGCCGCGACTCGGGGAGAATTTCGAGCCAGGGTCTGATCTATTGAGAGTGGTGCGGCGCAATGTCCGCGATCCCGCCCCCATCCGCCTGAAACCGGATGGTCCGGAATCGGCCCCTACAGGCCATCCGGAGGTCGACTCTCTTCCGGCCTCGCAGGTCGAGATGTCTCGCCCTTCGCGCGGGCAGCAACCGTTAGATTCTGTCCATGAGGCTACCGCCCCATCGGCAGCTCTCCCGCCATGTACCGGTCGAGCATGTGGTGGAAGAATGCCAGCCGGAATTCCTGGTCCGAGAGCTCGCCGCCGCGATAGCCGCGCGAGCGCCAGCCGAGCTGCTGGCCCTTCATCGTGTTGACGTCGCCGTCGAGCAGCACGCCCAGGCTCCGCTCGCCGAATTCGACATATTCGACCGGCACGTCCTGCGGCGCCTCGCCCGAGCCTGAAGCGGTCGAGATGCTGCTGAAGGCGTCGTGGCCGAAGGCGTAGTAGTGGACGTCGTAGTAGCTGCGGTTCGGGTCGTCCGCATGCGGGCGCAGGCGGTGGAACAGCGCGCCGTCGGCCAGCATCCCGATCGCGAAATTGGGGAAGATGACGTAGTGGTGGCTGTCGGTGAGCTGGCTGTCCGTCATCGCCGCGTAGTGGGCGTGGCCGCGGCCCGGTCCCAGCCGGCGCTTCGCTTCCTGCAGCGCCAGCCGCGTCTCCCGCGGCTTGCCCGCGAAATCGGCGGGATCGAGCCCCCAGCGCTCCAGCTCGTCGGCCAGCTGCGGCCCGATCGGCGGCTTGCCGCTCTCGAGATGCCGCAGCGACGGCAGCGCCGCCTTCATGCGCAGCCGGGTGTGGCCTTCGTCGAAGACGTCGCAGTCGATGTCGCGGAAATCGTCCTCGAGATAGTCGAGGAACGGCCGGTGGACCGTCGCGAAGTGGTAGACCTCGCTGAAATTGTCGACGAGCCCCTTCCAGTTGCACGGCATCGAAACGGTCAGCGCCTGGACGCGCACCATCTGCTCGATCGGGTAGACCTGCCACTGGTCCCAGACCGGGCCGAGATACTCGCGGAGCGTCACCGCGTGCGAGTCCATGTTGACGAAGATGAAGCTCTTCAGCACCTCGCAGCGCAGCTCGGCGAGGCGAAGCCGGCCGCAGGGCGAGCCTTGCGAGAAATCCCCCTCGTCCTGCACCCATTGCAGCATGCCGTCGATGCCCCAGCGCCAGCTGTGGTAGTCGCAGGTGAAGCTCGGCTGGCTGCCCTCGGTCTGATGGACGAGCCGGTTGCCGCGGTGCTGGCAGACATTGTGGAAGGCGCGGATCGAGCCGTCGTCCTGGCGCACCACGAGGACGCTCTCGCGCCCGATCTCATGGGTGAAGTAGTCGCCGGATTCGGGGATCTCGCCGGTGCGGCCGACGACCAGCCAGGTTCTGGCGAAGACGCGGTCGAACTCGCGGGCGGCGAAGTCCGGCGAGCTGTAGCGGTCCCGCGTCAGGGCGCCGGATTTGTAGCGTTGCGGGAAGGTCTCGCGGACGAAGCGCTCGGCATGGCCGGGTTGGTGGACGAACTGCTCGGTCATGGCGCCCTCACGCGGCCATCGCTGCATGGTCTTCCAGCTTCATCAGCCGCCACACCCGTTCGGCGAAGAGCCAGCTTCCGCCGCGGCGGACCAGCGTGTCGTCGTACTGGCCCTTCAGATGCACCGTCCGGCCGCCGGCATCGGCGAAGGCCTCGATGGAATAGGAGCGGACGGTCGCCTGATCGCCCTCGACGCGGATGGCGCCCAGCGCCGAGACGAAGGAGAAGGCCCAGGGCTTCTCGGCCGGCCCGTGGTACTGCGCCATCATCTCGACCCAGGACGAGACGATCAGCGACTTGCCGACGAGGCTCACGCCGGCGCCGAGATCGGGCATCAGCCACCGGCTGTCCTCGTCCCAGAGGGCGCCCCAGGAAGCGGCATCGCGCTGCGTCACCGCATCGGCATAGCTCTCGATCAGCTCGCGGATCGCCAGGCGATCCTCGATCGGTCCGGAAAACGGCATCGCACCCTCCCTGTAGAAGGGTCATGTAACACTTGTTTCATTTCCGGGCAAGCGGGAATCCCGATCGCGGCGCAGCGCGGCGATCTCGGCGTCGAGGTGCCGCCGCTGCCGCTCCGCGGTCCAGGTGTCGGGATCGAAGACGCCCTGGGTCGCGATGCCGATCACCGCGGTCAGGAGCCGGTCGCTCTCGAAGCGCAGCTCTGCCGCCGTGGCGCCGTTCCCGCTCGCGGCGAGCAGCCGCTCGATGAGGTCGCGCATGCCGCGGGCGCGCTCCATCTGCGCGTCCCGGAACTCCGGATCCTCCGCGATCTTGCCCCAGAAGGCGAGCCAGACCTGCCAGAAGCGCCGCCGCGTCTCGTCGAGCGGCAGCACGTGCTCCAACGCCTCGGCGACGCCGGCGCCCGATGCCAGCGCCGTCTCGCAATCGGCGAGGCTGCGCCCGGCCGTCTCCAGGAACACGTAGAGCAGCAGCTCGCGCTTGCTGTGGAAGTAGTGCGAGACAATGCGCGTGCTGCAACCCGCCTCGCGGGCGATGTCGCGAAAGGTGACGGCCTCGATCCCGGCGCGCGCGATCAGCCGGCAGGCGATGTCTCCGACCTCGCGCCGGCGTTCGTCGTGATCGACGCGGATGGGCATGGGCGACTTCCGGTATGTGGCGGGGCGGATGGACGGCTAGCACGCAATGCGCGCCGGAGGAATTGCGCCTTGCTGAAGGCCGGCGCGATACGCCGGCGATAACGCAGCGTTATCGAAAGAATCGCCAAACGGCATTCGCCCCGCCGGCGACCGGAACCGAGAATGCCCCCTGCGAGCAATCCCGAAAAGCGGGGGATCACAATGATGATGACGGTTCCAGTCAGCGAAGCCGCGACGGAGTCGGAGAAGAGTTCCGGCCGGCGTGATGCCGGGCGAGCGGCGGTCAGCGTCCGCCAGAGCGTCACGGTCGGGCTGACGGCGTTCCTGACGCTCGTCGATCTCTTCGCGACGCAGGCGATCCTCCCCAGCCTGGTCCAGCGCTACCACGTCGCGCCGGCCACGATGGGCATCGCGGTGAACAGCAGCACGCTCGGCATGGCGATCGCCAGCTTGGGCGTTGCCATGCTCGGCGGTGCGGTGAACCGGCGGACCGGCACCTGGCTCAGCCTCGCCGTCCTGGCGATCCCGACGACGCTGCTCGCGGTCGCGCCGGATCCGACGGTGTTTGCGGTACTCCGGTTTGCCCAGGGCCTGTGCATGGCATCCGCCTTCACCCTGATGCTGACCTACCTCGGCGAGCATTCGCGCGCAGAGGAAATCGCCGGGGCCTTCGCTGCCTACGTCACCGGCAATGTCGCCAGCAATCTCTTCGGACGGATGATCTCCGCCGGTGTCGCGGATCATTTCGGGCTCTCGGCGAACTTCCTGGTCTTTGCCGGCCTCAACCTCGCCGGAGCTGTGCTCGTCTTCTGCACGGTCGACGGCACGCCGCTGATGACGCGGGTGAGGCGGCGGATGGCGTCGCCGCTGGCCGCGATACGCGACCACCTGAAAAACGGGCGGCTGCGGGCGGCCTTCGCGATCGGATTCTGCATCCTCTTCGCCTTCATCGGCGTCTTCACCTACGTGAACTTTGTCCTGGTTCGAGCGCCGCTCGATCTCGGGATGATGGCGGTGGGCTACGTCTACACCGTCTTCCTGCCGTCGATCGTCACCACGCCGGCGGCCGGGCGGATCGTGGCCTGGCTCGGCGGGCGCACCGCGATGTGGGCGGCACTGGCGGTCGCCGCCGCGGGCCTGCCGCTCCTCCTGCTGCCGTCGCTGCCACCGGTCATCGTCGGCATGGTGCTGGTCGGCGTGGGGACGTTCCAGGCCCAGGCGATTGCGACCGGTTATGTCGGGCGCGCCGCCGAGAGCGACCGCGGAGCCGCCAGCGGCCTCTATCTCGCCGCGTATTTCGGCGGCGGCCTCGCGGGCAGCGCCGTGCTCGGCGTGCTCTTCGACGCCGTCGGCTGGCCGGCCTGCGTGCTCGGCGTGTTCGCGGCGCTCGCCGCGGCCGCTCTCCTGACCTTCTGGCTTACCCCGACGCGGACGCCGGCATAGGCGCCCCGCCCTCCTAGACCCAAAGCGAGGAAACCGACATGCCTGCCAAGAAAGAGCACATCTGTGGCGCGAGCCAGTTCAAGGGATCGCCCCACGGACAGATCACCCTCGTCTTGCAGGGCGGCGGCGCGCTCGGCGCCTACCAGGCGGGCTGCTACCAGGCGATGACCGAAGCGGGCTTCGAGCCGCATTGGGTGATCGGCACCTCGATCGGCGCGATGAACGCGGCGATCATCGCCGGCAACCCTCCCGACCAGCGGCTCGCCAAGCTCCGCGAGCTGTGGCGCTGCCTCGAATACGGCGTGCCGGTCAAGGCTGCGTCCGCCTTCCCGATGTTCGGCGGGCAGTTGGCGACCTGGATGACGATGATGGCCGGGCTGGACAACTTCTTCACCCCGAACGTGGCGGCATTCACCAGCCCCTATATGCCGCTCGGCAGCGACGGAGCCGGTTACTACTCGACCGAACGACTCAAGCGCACGATGACCGACCTCATCGATTTCGGCCGCGTGAACGAGCTGGAGATCCGGCTGACCGTCGGCGCTGCCAATGTCAGGACGGGCGAGATGCGCTATTTCGATTCGCGCGACGAGCCTCTGTCGCTCAGCCATGTGCTGGCCTCCGGCGCGCTCCCCCCGGCCTTTCCCGCGGTCCGGGTCGACGGTGAGCTCTATTGGGACGGTGGCATCCTCTCGAACACGCCGGTCGAGGCCGTCTTCGACGACATGGACCGCCGCAGCGGCCTGATCTTTGCCGTCCATATGTGGAACCCGCGCGGCGCGGAGCCCGGCACGATCGCCGAGGTGATGAGCCGGCAGAAGGACCTGCAATACGCGAGCCGGGCGCGTAGCCAGATCAGGCGGCAGCAGGAGCTGCACCGCCTCAGGCACGTGATCGCAGAGCTCGCACAGCAGCTTCCGGCCGAAACGCTGGACAGCGACCGCGGCAGGCTGCTTGCCGCCCACGGCTGTCTGACCAAGATGCACATCGTCCGGCTGCTGGCGCCGTCGGTCGGAGCCAACGACCACAGCAAGGACATCGATTTCAGCCCGTCCAGCATCGAGGCGCGGTGGGAAGCGGGCTATCGCAACACCAGCGAGGTCATACAGCGCGCGCCCTGGCTCGGGCCCAGCGATCCGCTCGACGGGTTCGTCCTGCACGAGTTCGATGCCGAGCAGGCTGCATGATCACGCGGTATTGGGCGACGCGGCGTTTGGCCAGCCCGGAGAATTCGCTTAAGACTGGCCAAATCGCCCGCCCGATCGCGGTCGGGCGATCCTGGAGGTCGATCGGATGAGCGAAAACCCGTTCCTCGCCGCGCTCGAGGCGGCCGTCGCCGAGGCGCGGAGGAGCAGCGGGACACTTGACGAGCGCCTGGGAATCATCCGCGACCGCGTCGCGGCGCTCGACGCCGGATTCGCCGGCGTCGTCGAACGCATGATCGATCGTCTGAAGCTGGCCCGGGCGGGGCAGGGCGCGCCGCTGCCGGGCGAGCCGATGCCGGAGTTCGCCCTGCCCGACGATACGGGCCGGATCGTCACGCTCTCGTCGCTGAC
>DATGFU010000719.1:0-8371 GCA_035308865.1 Allostellaceae bacterium
GCGAACGCCTGCCGGCCCGGTCGGCGCGTGATTGGGGGCTGATCACGAGGCTGGTGCCGGATGATCGGCTGATGGAAACCGCGTTGGGCGTCGCGCAGGGATTGGCGGCCGGCCCGACCAGGGCGCTCAACCTGATCCGCCGGCTCGGCTGGGCCGCCGCCGACAGCGATTTCGAGGCGCAGCTCCGACTGGAGCGGGAGTCGCAGCGCGAAGCCAGCGGCACGTGGGATCACCGAGAAGGCGTGAAGGCCTTCCGGGCGAAGCGCAAGCCGCGGTTCGCGGGACGCTGAGCATGACCGCGATCCCGATGGGAGCGATCCCGTGGTTCCACGCTCGGCGCAAGCCAGGGGCAACGGCGGTCGTCCATGACGAGGATCGGCTCGACTGGCTGGGCCTCGCCCGGCGCAGCACGCAACGCGCTCACACGCTGCGTCGCCTGGGCGTCAGGACCGGCGACTTCGTCAGCTTCTCGCTATGGAACTGCAACGCGTTCATCGAAACCGCCTTCGCCATCTGGATGGCCGGCGGCATTCCGCACCCGATCTCTCCCAGCACGCCGCTCCTGGAGCTGAAAGGAATTATCGAACTCGGCCGGCCCAAGGTCGTGATCGGGTTCGACCACGACAGGTTGCCCGGCTGGCAGACCCTGCCCGCGGCCTGGGATGGCAGCGGCGAAAGCGAGGAACCCTTCGAGGCGGAGCCGGCACTCTACTGGAAGGCGATCGGATCGGGCGGCTCGACCGGCAAGCCCAAGCTGATCGTCACCCACCGCCCGGCGGTCGCCGATCCCGGCTCCTATGTGGTGTTCTCCGACGCGGTGAACGACGGGAGGCTCGGCCGCGTCAACGGTTCGCTGCTGAACCCGGGCCCGCTCTACCACAACGGCCCGTTCAACCTGGTGTTCAACAACATGTTCGTCGGCTCCAGGCTGGTCGGCCTCGTCCGCTTCGACGCCGAGCGCGTGCTGAGCAACATCGAGCGGCACCGGACGGAGCTCGTCTACATGGTGCCGACCATGATGCACCGGATCTGGAATCTCGGGCCGGAGATCCGCAGCCGCTACGACCTTTCGGCCTTGCGCGCTGTGCTGCACATGGCGGCGTCCTGCCCGGTCTGGCTCAAGCAGGCCTGGATCGACTGGCTCGGCGCGGACCGGGTCTACGAGGCGTACGGCTCGACCGAAGCGCTCGGCTCGACCTTCCTCACCGGCGAGGAATGGCTGGCCCACCCCAGCTCCGTCGGTCGTTTCGCCGGCTATAATTTCTCATCCAAGGTCCGGATTCTCGACGAAGGCCGCCGGGATGTGAAACCGGGCGAGGTCGGGGAGCTGTTCTTCCTGCCGACGACCGGCCGGGGCACGACCTACCACTACATCGGCGCACAACCGCGCACTGACGGCGACTACGAATCGGTCGGCGATCTCGGCTGGATGGACGAGGAAGGCTTCCTCTATCTGGTCGACCGCCGGGTCGACATGATCCTGCGCGGCGGCTCCAACGTCTACCCGGCCGAGGTCGAGGCGGCGATCGAGCAGCATCCCGATGTCGCCGCGGCCGTGGTGATCGGCCTGCCGCACGAGGATCTGGGGAACACCATCCACGCCATCGTGCAGCCCTGGCCGGGCCGCGTGGGATCCCTGGACGCCGCGACGCTGCGCGACTTCATGCGCGAGCGTCTCACCCCCTACAAGCTGCCCACCAGCTACGAGTTCGTCACCGGGCCGTTGCGCGACGAGGCCGGCAAGACCCGCCGCTCGGGCCTGCGCGAGGCGCGGATCGCGGCGGTTCAGGCCGGCCGGGCGCCGAGCGCCTCCTGATAGTTCCGCACCGCCTCGTAGATCTTGTGGTGGAACTCCCTCACCAGGATCTCCTGGTCGGTCACCGGATAGCCCGCGAAGGCACGGTTCTCCAGGCCTTGCTGCGTCGCCTCGAGCAGGCTGAAATCCTGCAGCGCGGCCTCCACGAACAGGCCTGCCCCGACCTTGTGGGAGAACAGCTCCGAAAAGTTGCGTGACTGGGGCATGTACATTTCCAGCTCGAACCGCATCCTGTCGTAGCCCAGCGGCCAGAACGCATAAGTCACGTAGTAGCCGGGGTAGTAGACCTGCAAATGCATGTTCGGCCAGAGCATATTGGCGCTGGTGCCCCAGTTCTCGAAGCCGGTCGGGTCGGCGCCGTGCGGCAGGATCGGCATCTCGAAGGGCATCGGATAGCGAGGACCGGTCGGATTGGCGACCGCCAGCTCCTCGATCGGGAAGCTGTAGAGCCCGTCCGGGATACGCGGCGCCACGAACTGCCGGTGCCTGCCGTAGATGCCGAAATGCTGCTGGCGCAGCTTCAACTCGTCGGGATCGAAGAAATTGCCGATCGGGATGATCGCCTGGTGGGTCGTCGCCCCGTGATAGCCTTCCGAGAAGCCGTCCATCATCAGCTTCCAGTTGGCGTTGCACTCGAGCACGAATTTGTGGCGTTCGGTCAGCAGGTCGAACGGCAATCCGTCGAACCCCTGCCAGAACGGCTCGCCGATGAACTCGCGCAGGCTCTCCTTCGGGCCACCGGGGCGCAGGTTGACGAAGATGAAGCCGTTCCAGGTCTCCATCGGAATCTTCGCCAGGCGCAGCTTCCGGCCCTGCTCGCCATACCAGGAGCTGGGATCGGTCAGCCGGCTGAGCGAGCCGTCGGGCGCGAAGCCGATCCCGTGCAGCTTGCAGACGAAATTCCGGCACTGGCCCTGCACCTCGACATTGGCGTGGGTGTCCCAGACCAGCTTGTTCCCGCGATGTGGGCACACGTTGTAAAAGGCGTGAACCTGGCCGGCCTGATCGCGGGTCACCAGCACCGAGGTCTTCAGGACCTCGATCTCCTTGGTGAAATACTGCCCCGGCTTGGCGACGTGCTCGACCCGGCCGATGAACAGCCAGCTCTCGCGAAACACCGCCTCACGCTCGAACTCGTGGAAGCGCGGCGAGATCGTGTCCTCGAAGCTGATCGGGTCCCGCCCCAGATAGGCGAACTCGTTGGCCCAGCGGTCTTCCGGATAGAGTGCGGCTTGCACGTTGTCCATTTGGCCTCTCCTCGTGGCGTCGGTCAGAGATCCGGCTCGACGGGAACCTTCCAGTACTTCGCGGCGTCCGGGACCCGCGGCTGCTTGAAAATCTCGACGGCCATGGCCGCCTTGGCGAAAGCGAACATCAGCCGGCCCAGGCGGCGGTCCGGTTCGGTGTAGTCGTCGAACGGCCTGCCATCCAGATAGGCCTTGATCGCCTGCCCCCGCGGCAGCATCGCATCGTGAAACTCCTGCAATTCCGCCATGGAACTGGACAGGCGCTCGGCATAGCGCGCCTCCGTGCCCGGCTTGTCCCATTTGTGGACGAATCTGGAGAGATCGGAGAACGGCTGCGGCAGAAGGTCTTCGGTCATTCTCGTCCTCTCCTCATCCGCCCGGGCGTGTTCCGCTTGGCGTGGCATTCGCGCTATGTTAAGTCAATACCATTAAATTAAGCTATCGGCTTATGCCAGGGGCTTGCGCCGAAGCAGCGTGGAAGCAGGATGACAGACCGATGCCGGTGAAGCTGATTTCGCTGATCAAGCGCAAGCCCGGCATGTCGCGGCAGGAATTCATGGACTACTACGAGACCACCCATGTCGGGCTCGGTCTCCGGCACACCAGGATGTCGGCGTATCGACGCAACTACGTCATGAGCGACGATGCGGTCGTGGCCGGCGACGATGAGGCGCTTGGCTTCGACGTGATTACCGAGAGCCTGTTTCCCGATGCCGCCGCCCTCGAATGGACATGGAACAACTGCGCCTCGCCTGAGGTCCGCGGGGAATTCGAGGCCGATGAGGCCAAATTCATCGACACCGGACGCACTGCCGTGTTCCAGGTGGAGCAGCGCGAAACCCGGATGCCAGAAACCAATCGCGCCCGCGTCGAGCGGCTGGCGGCGGCGATGGTAGCCGGCGACTGGACGACGATCGAAACCCTAATCGCGCCGGATGCCGTAATCCGCGAGGCGCCGGGATTGCCCTTTGCCGGCGACCGCCGGGGCCATACCGGCCTCCGCGACCTCGCCCGAATCATGGCGACGCATGTCGAGGAGCCATGCCTCGCACTGAAAGATATCGTCGGCGAGCCGGATGGCGAAAGCTTCGCCGTTCTGTTCCGCCTGGACTGCCGGTCGAGGGCGTCCGGCCGCAATTTCTCAACAGACGTCATTGAATACTGGCGGCTGAGCAGTGGGGTGGTGGGGGAGATGACCGCGTTCTACCGGGATGCCATCGGATTCGCGGCGCTGGACGATCCGAGCCCCGGATAGAGCCTCTCCGCGTAGCCATCGATGCCCTTGTTTTTTGCTAATCATCTGATATAAGCCGAACGACTTAGCGTTGAACCGGAGAGCCCGCATGCGTTTCGGCGTCTTCTACGAGTTGCAGCTGCCCCGGCCGTGGGCCAAAGACGACGAATTGCGGCTGATCGCCAACGCGCTCAACCAGGTCGAGCTCGCGGACCGGATCGGTGTCGACTATGCCTGGGCGGCCGAGCATCACTTCCTCGACGAATACTCCCACTCCTCCGCCTCCGACCTGTTCCTGGCCGCCGCCGCCGCACGGACCAAGACCATCAAGCTCGGCCTCGGCATCCGGCAGGTCATCGCCAACTACAATCACCCGGCGCGTACGGCGGAGGCGGTGGCCATGCTCGACCTGATCTCGGGCGGCCGCGCGCAATTCGGGATCGGGGAGGGGGCGACCAGGCTGGAGCTCCAGGCCTTCGAGATCCCGGCCAAGGAGAAGCGGGCGATGTCGCTCGAGGCGGCGGAGCAGATCGCCAACATGATGGTGATGGAGCCCTATCCCGGCTACGAGGGCCGCTCGTTCAGGATGCCGTGCCGCAACGTGCTCCCCAAGCCCTGGCAGAAGCCGCATCCGCCGATGTGGATGGCCTGCACCAACCGCGACACGATCAAGGTCGCCGCCCGCCACGGGCTGGGCGTGCTGGCCTTCAACTTCCTCGATGCGGACGAGGCGTCGACCTGGAGCACCATCTATTACGACATCATCAGGAGCGAGGAGTGCGTGCCGCTCGGCCATGCGGTCAACGCCAATATCGCCATGATGACCGCGTTCTCGCTGCACCCCGACCGGGCCGAGGCGGTGCGCCGCGGCCAGGAGAATTTCGAGTTCTTCGCCTATGCCATGAACTCGCTGATCCGCGAGGAGGTGGTGCCCGGCCGCACCGACATCTGGGGCAAGTATCTGGTGGAACGCGGCGACGCCACGGCGCTCCAGATCTATGCCGCGCAGAACCCGCAGGAGCAGGGCCTCCGCCACGCCGTCGGGATCGGCACGCCTCAGGAATTCCTGACACATGTCCAGAGCCTCGAGGCCTGCGGCGTCGACCAGGTGATCTTCCTCCAGCAGGCCGGGCGGATGAAGCACGAGCACATCACGGATTCGCTCGAGTTGTTCGGCCGTGACGTGCGGCCCGCCTTCGCGGACCAGGCCGAGGAACGCGAGGCCAGGAAGGCCAGTGAGCTCGCCCCCTTCATCGAAGGCGCCATGGCGCGCAAGCAGAAGATGCGGCCGCTGGAGGATCACGAGATCCCGGTCGTCGCGCCGTCGAAGCCGAAGGCTGCCGCCCTGTCGGCAGAGAAGCCGGACGGCATCCTGACGCCGGCGCACGCATGACCACGCAGCCCGCTCACGCTTGATCACGGGAGGAGGTCAAATGGCCGAGTTGTCGGGCAAGATCGCCATCGTCACCGGCGGCAGCAGCGGCATCGGCCGCGCCACGGTGCAGCGTTTCGTCGAGGAAGGCGCCCGCGTCGTCATCGCCGACATCGCCGACCGGGCGGGCGAGGACCTGGCGGCCGCGCTGGGAGAAAGTGCCGTCTACAAACGCACCGACGTGTCGAAGAGCGCCGATGTCGAGGCGGTCGTCGCCTTCGCGGTCAGCCGTTTCGGCGATCTCGACATCATGTTCAACAATGCCGGCCTGCCGGAGAAGAAGCCGGAGGGCCTGATCGACAACGACCTGTCCGAGTTCGAGAAGGTGATGGCGGTCGACGCGCTGGGCCCGGCCCTCGGGATCCGCTTCGCCGGCCGCTACATGCGGGAGAAGCGCAAGGGCGTCATCATCAACACCGCGTCGACCGCCGGGTTCTATTCGGGCTACGCCGTGCCGATCTATCGCGCGGCCAAGGCGGCGGTGATCGCGCTCACCCAGAACGCCGCGGTCGAGCTGGGCGCCTCGGGCGTTCGCGTGAACGCAATCTCGCCCGGGCCGATCGAAACGCCGATGTTCGCGGGCGACCAGTTCACCCCGGAAGTGACCGAGCGCATCAACAAGATGGTGACCGCGACGCTGATCGACATGCAACTGCTCCGCCGCGTCGGCCGGCCGATCGACATCGCCAATGCTGTCGTGTTCCTGGCGAGCGACCGCGCAGCGCAGATCACCGGCCATAACCTGATCGTCGACGGCGGCGCCTCAGTCGGCGACAAGGTCGACCGCAACACCTTGATGCAGAAGGGGCTGGCGGAGATTATCGGGGGCGCCTGACCGGCGCTCGGGCGGCGATCCTGGCCGACCCGCACGGACGAGATTGCCGTCGATGAGCTGACCCCAAATGAACGCCGGAGCGACGATATCGGCCATCGCCGAGTCTCTCCCTGGCGGATGCCTAATGCAGCTCGTCGGTCAGGAAGGTGAGCGCGTTGTTGTGCGCTTCCTCAGACGCGGCGCAGGAGATCTTGTCGTCGCCGCCGCGCTTCTCGCTGAACCGCTGCACGGCGCGGCGAATGCGGGCCGTCGTCTGCCCGCACGGGCACGGCAACCAGTCGACCGTGACCTCGTCGCCCGAGATGAACCCGCCCCAATAAGTGCCGGCGAGCAGGTCGCAGAACGCGGCGCGCCCAGTATGCACGCCCTCGCGGGGATATGGCGTGCCGTCATCCGGATCGAGCACATAGAGCAGCACCCAAGGCACGATGTGGTAATGCTGCGCCGAGCAGAGGAAGGCGGGGCTGGTCACCTCGGTCATGCCATAGGTGTCGTGGAAGCGTTGGACCCCGGTGAACTCCTTGACCTGCTCCTGCCAATCATCCGGCACCGCCTGGCCCTTCGAGCCGCCGCCGATGACGACGATGCTGCCCGGGGCGAAGACGTTGCGTTCGCCCCGCCGCAAGCCCTCCTGGGCGATCTTCCACTGCTGCGCCCAGGTTCCCGACATCAGCTGGCGCTCGCCCTTCAGCGACAGGATCATGTCGACCAGCGTGCCGATCGGGATATGGGCCTGCCGCTGCGTTTCCTCGAATTCCGGCTGCCGCCGGCGGAGCCTCGGGTCCAGTTCGATCCTGTCCAGTTCGCCGCGCGCCTTCGCCGCCGCGAGACGTCCGGCGAGAAAGACGATGTCCGAGCTCATCATGCCTTCGTTGATCGCGTGGAAACGTTCGTCCGACCCGGCGATGTAGCGCCTGAAGAACTCCGCCGACCGGAAGATGCCGCTGCGACCTTTTGAGAAGGTCGGCCAGATCACATGGAAGAAGTGCTGGCTGAGATCCTGCGTCCCCTCCGGATCGAGCGAATGCATCATGCCCATGCGCATGGCCTGGAAGAACATTTCGTATTCCCGCTTGGATCTCGGCAGGAACGACATGGCGCCGGACGTGCCGGACGAGTGCGTCAGCAGGAGTTCGGTCTCGCCGCAGATGCGGTCCATCCAGGCGTCGATGCTATCGCAATCGGACACATCGATCTTCGACAGGTCGATGGTCGAAAGCCGGTTCAGCCACTTAGTGAGGGCTCCGAACCGGTATTTCTCCAAGAGCGAGACCGGGTAGGATTTGTAGACAGTGTGCTGGAACAGCACCGGCACGACGTCGTCCAGACAACGAATCGAGTCGATCCCCAATTCGTCGGCCATTGACCGGAGCACCGGTATACGATCGCGCAAATCGGCAAACCGGAACTTCAGGCCGGCCAGCTGCAGAGCCGCCAGATGGTCAGCCGGAACATGATGTGCCCGGAAGCCCGAACCGCCGAAATACGCGATTGGGTCATATACTAATAGTTGTGCTTCCTGATCAATCGACACCGGCTGCCTCCTCCCGGGCGGCGTTTCCTGCCGCCCGGGAGGGATAATTTTCGCCAAGGATCATTAAGTCAACAGTGTTGTCTTATGGCCATCGGATTGGGGCGCTGGGCGGGCATTATCACGTTGACCCCAAGATGTACCGGCTGCACGGTCTGGAGTTTCGGCTCCGCGACGTCCCTTCGTTCGATGCCGATTTCCCGGTTGTCTTGCCGCCGCTGCAACCAGAGTTGGTGCTGGCTCAGATCGACAATGCCGCATGGGGCGCCGGCCGCG
>DATGFU010000720.1:0-2987 GCA_035308865.1 Allostellaceae bacterium
GCTCTACGCGCTGGCGCTCAACATCGAGACCTTCGAGAACCATCGGCAGCTCAGCCAGGAGTTCCAGCTGCAGTCGCCCGCGGAAAGCGCCCTCAAATGGGTGGGCGGCGTCTACCTCTTCAATGCCGACGCCAACTGGAATCCGCTCCTGACCGCCGGTGGGCTGCTGGCGCCGTTCAATTTCATCGATACGTACTCGGACCAGAAATCGTATTCCGGCGCGATCTTCGGCCAGGGCACCTACGAGGTCCTGCCCGACACGAACCTGACGCTAGGGCTCAGGTACACCATCGAGCGCCGCGACTTCCACGCCGCCGAAATCCTGGTGCTGCCCGGCAACTTCATCATTCCGGCCGGGCAGGCCGACGCACACACGATCTTCCAGAAGCCGACTTGGCGTGTCTCGCTCGACCACCACTTCACGCCCGATCTGATGGCCTACGTTTCGTACAACCGAGGCTTCAAGAGCGGCGGCTTCAACGACGATCTGATCCCGGCAGCGGCCTTCGCGCCGGAGACGCTGGACGACTACGAGATCGGCGCCAAGGCCGACTTCCTCGATCATCACCTGCGGCTCGATCTCGCCGGCTTCTACTACGACTACAAGAACCTGCAGGAGGTCCGCTACCCGAACGGGGTCGAGGACATCTTCAACGCGCCGGAAGCCGAGATTTACGGCCTCGACATCGATGCCAAGGCCGCGCTCATCCCGAACCTGACCGCGACGCTCGGCCTCGAGGTCCTGCACGACCAGTACACGACGTTCCCCAACGCGCCGGTTTCGATCCCGGCAGGCCCGCCGTTCGGCGGCACGATCTACACGACGGGCGATGTCGCGGGCCACCGCCTGGCGCAGACGCCGGACTGGACCGTCGACTTCTCGCTCGACTACGTGGTGCCGACCTCGGTCGGCGATTTCATCGCGAACTTCACCTACAACTACGTGGACGGGTGGTACGCCGAGGCGGACAACCGGCTGCGCCAGGGGCCGTACAGCGTCGTCAACAGCCAGATCGCGTGGCATTCCTCGGACGACCTCTACACCGTGACCGTCTGGGGCCGGAACCTGCTGGACTCTGCCTATCTCGTCGCACTCGACTCGCAGGCGAACGGCGACTTCGCGCAATACGCACCGCCGCGGACCTTCGGGGTCACGATCAAGCGGAGCTTCTGAACACGACCAGCCCGCGCCGCGCCGGCCCCGAAGGCGCATGAAGGCCGACGCACCGGCGCCGTGTCTCCGGCGCGCGGAAGGGCGGCTCGCTCTGCGGGTGCACCGATCCGGCGACGCCACGCAACTGGCCGGGCTCCATCAGGAATCACCGCTGCGGGCGCTCTTCCCGGCGGTGGCGCCCGCGGCGCCGATGCGGGCGGTGCTCGTGAATTGCGGCGGCGGGCTGGTCGAGGGCGATCGCCTGTCGGTCGAGATCAGCGTCGGACCCGGCGCCGTTCTGTCCGTCACCACGCAGGCCGCCGAGAAGATCTACCGCTCGATCGGCCAGACCTGCCGGATCGTCAGCAGCTTCGCCGTCGAGGACGATGCCCTGCTCCTCTGGCTGCCGCAGGAGACCATCCTGTTCGATGGCGCGCGGCTCGACCGGCGTCAGACCGTGTTCCTCGGCGCCAGCGCGCGGCTCCTCGTGGCCGAGACCGTCCTGTTCGGCCGGGCGGCACGCGGCGAGTCCTTCGCCACAGGGCACCTCCACGATGCCTGGCGGCTGCACCGGGACGGAAGGCTCGTCTGGGCGGATGCGATTCGCCTGGAGGGCGACGTCGCGGCGGCGCGGCAGCGGAATTTCGGCTTCGAAGATGCGGCCGGGTATGGGACAATCTTCTATGCCGGGCCGGACGCCCCGGGTCTCATCGACCAGGCGCGCGAGGTGGCCGGGCGTCATGGCGGCGCGGCAACGGTGGTGAATGCGGCGCTGCTGCTGCGGTTCTTGCATGAGGACGAGGCGCGATTGCGGGGGGCCGTTGCGGCGGCCTGCAGCGCGCTCATCCGGGCAGTGGCCGACGGCGCATCCTGGGAGGGGACGTCATGAACCTGAGCCCGCGGGAGAAGGACAAGCTCCTGGTGGCCCTGGCCGCGATGGTGGCGCGGCGACGGCTCGAGCGCGGGATCAAGCTGAATCATCCCGAGGCCGTGGCGCTGATCACCGACTTCGTCGTCGAAGGCGCGCGCGACGGACGGTCGGTGGCCGATCTGATGGCGGCCGGCGCAAGCGTGCTCACCCGCGCCCAGGTGATGGACGGGATCCCCGAAATGCTCCACGAGATCCAGGTCGAGGCGACGTTCCCGGACGGGACGAAGCTGGTGACCGTGCACGAGCCAATTAGATGATCCCCGGCGAGATCATGCCGCGCGAGGGCGAGATCACCCTCAACGAGGGCCGGCCGACAATCCGCCTCTCGGTCGCGAATACCGGCGACCGGCCGGTCCAGGTGGGCTCGCACTATCATTTCGCCGAGACCAATGCCGCGCTCGTCTTCGACCGTGCGGCGGCGCGCGGCATGCGGCTCGATATCCCGGCCGGCACGGCGGTCCGCTTCGAGCCCGGCCAGACCCGCGAGGTGGTCCTGCTGCCCTTCGCCGGCAGCCGCGAGGTCTGGGGATTCATCGGCGCGGTCATGGGGAAGCTGGGAGACGCCTGACATGCCCGCCACCATGACCCGCCGCGCCTATGCCCAGATGTTCGGGCCGACGACCGGCGACCGGATCCGCCTCGCGGACACCGATCTCGTCGTCGAGGTCGAGCGCGACCACACGATCTACGGCGAGGAGGTGAAGTTCGGCGGCGGCAAGGTCATCCGCGACGGCATGGGGCAGAGCCAGCTCGCCAATCGGCAGGGCGCGGTCGACACCGTGATCACCAATGCGCTCATCCTCGACCATTGGGGAATCGTGAAAGCCGATGTCGGGCTCAAGGACGGCAGGATCTCTGCTATCGGCAAAGCCGGCAACCCCGACGTGCAGCCCAATGTCGGCA
>DATGFU010000721.1:0-7584 GCA_035308865.1 Allostellaceae bacterium
AGGGTCATCGCCGGCATCCGCCTGCCCACGACCGCGACCGGCGACGCTGCAGTCGCGCTCGCTCGCACCGCCTCGCCGGAGTTCCTCTTCAACCATGCTTTGCGCACTTACGTCTTTGCAGCGCTGCTCGCCGGGGCGGACGGCCAACAGTTCGACGAAGAGGCGATCTTCATCGCCTGTTGCCTGCACGATCTCGGCCTGGTCGCACGCTTCCGCACGCCGGACCGCCCGTTCGAGCTCGACGGCGCCTTCGCGGCCAAGGATTTCCTCGCCGAGCGCGGCTTCGATGCGAAGCGCAGCGAACTGGTCGTCGAGGCGATCGCCTTCCACACCTCCCCGCTCGCCGAGCTGCGGCCGCCGGAAGTCTCGATGGTCGGCGAAGGCGCCGGGGCGGACGTCTTCGGCAGCGGGCTCAAGAAGCTGAAGCCGGGCCAGGTCGACGACGTGGTGGCGGCGCTGCCGCGGCTTGGCTTCAAGACGCAGTTCGAGGCGGCTCTGGTCGACTACTGCACCGCCAAGCCCCGCGCCGCGATCGGCACCTGGACCGACGCCTTCTGCCGCAGCCACAACCACGACTTCGCGTTCCCCACCATCGAGGCGAGGCTCGCCGCCGCCCCGTTCAAGGAATAGGGCGCGCTTAGTACCAGCCGTCCGGCGGCCCCTTGTATTCCTGGATCGAGTTGCCGCCGTCGACCACCACGAGCTGGCCGGTGACGTAGCTCGCCGCGTCGCTGGCCAGGAAGGCGGCGACGTGGCCGACCTCGTCGGCGGTGCCGGGCCGGCCGATCGGCGTGTGGGTCCCCGCCATGCGCTCGCGCTCCGGCGCGGATTCGGTGGCGATCCAGCCGGGCCCGACGGCGTTCACGGTGATGCCGTGCCGGGCGGTCTCCAGAGCGAGTGCCCGCATCAGCCCGGTCATCCCGGCCTTGGCGGCGCTGTAGCCGGCGCTCGCTGGGTTGCTGACCAGCGGGCCGGTGACCGAGGCGATGAAGACGATCCGGCCGTGCCCTCGCGCGATCATGCCGGGCAGCACCGCGCGAGTCAGCCGGAACGCCGTCGTGAGGTTGAGATCGAGGGCGCGGGCCCAGTCGGCCTCCGCCAGCTCGGCGACCGGCATCTCACGCTCCGTCCGCCCTGTCTGGGCCATGCCGGCATTGTTCACGAGGATGTCGATCGGGCCGATCGCCGCCTCGGCTTCCCGCACCAAGTCCGGCGCCGCGTCCGGATCGGTCAGATCGGCGACGAAGGCGGCGTGGCTCTGTTCCGGCAGGCTCGCCAGCCGGTCGAAGACACGGGCCGTGGTGGAGGTGATCGCCACGTGCGCCCCCGCCGCCGCCAGGATGCGCGCCGTCGCGAAGCCGATCCCATGCGCGCTGCCGGCACCGGTCACCAGCGCCGTGCGGCCGGCGAGGCCGATCATGCGGACGGATCAGCTCCGCCGCGGCGCGGGCGTGCGGTCGCCGCCCATCCGCTCCAGCATCCAGGCCGGATATTCGGGCCGCAGCGCACTGGCGCGGTCGAGCGTTTCCAGGTCGTGCTCGGTCAAGGCAAGCTCGGTCGCGGCGAGGTTGTCGTCGAGCTGTTCGATCGTCTTCGCGCCGACGATGACGCTCGTCACCGCCTTCTTCGCGAGCAGCCAAGCCAACGCCACCCGCGCGACCGAGACATCGTGGGCCTCGGCGACCGGCAGCATCGCATCGATGACGTTGTAGGCATGGTCGTGATCGACCGGCGGGAAATCGAAGCTCGCCCGCCGCGCCTCCTGGGGCGCCGCCGCGTTGCGGCGGAACTTGCCGGAGAGCAGGCCGCCGGCCAGCGGACTCCAGACCATCAGGCCGAGCTGCTGGTCGTCGAGCAGCGGCACGATCTCGCGCTCGAGATCGCGGCCGGCAATGGAATAGTAAGCCTGCAGGCTTTCGAACCGGGCCAGCCGGTCGCGCTCGGCGATCCCGAGCGCCTTCATGATCTGCCAGGCCATCAGGTTGGAGCAGCCGACATAGCGCACCAAGCCGCGCCGCACGAGATTGTCGAGCGCGCTGACCGTCTCCTCCAACGGCGTCGAGGCGTCGTAGCCGTGGATCTGGTAGAGGTCGATATGGTCGAGCTGCAGCCGCTTCAGGCTGTGCTCGACCGCATCCATGATGTGCCCGCGCGATAGACCGACGGCGTTCGGGCCGGGACCGGTGCGCCCGCGCACCTTGGTGGCGATCACCAGCTCGTCGCGGACGAGGCCGAGATCGCGGATCGCCTGGCCGAGGAGCTTCTCGGATTCGCCCTCGGCATAGACATCGGCCGTGTCGATGAAGTTGACGCCGGCATCGACGGCGCGCTTGACCAGCGCCGTCGCGCCTTCCTGGTCAACCGTGCCGACCACCTTCCAGAAGCCGCGGCCGGCGAAGGTCATCGTGCCGAAGCAGATCTCGGAAACCAGAAGGCCGGTGCGGCCGAGCGGACGGTACTTCATGGTGGGCTCCATAGGCGGCAGGGGAAAGCGATCCTTACAGGTCGCGGCAGGCGCGCCAACCCGGGCAGGAGGTCGCGCCCGGGCTGCGGCCGTCAGATCAGCGGCGGCTCGGTGTCCGCCTCGGCCTGCAACAGGCGCGTGAAGGCGGCCGGCATCAGGAGCGTCCCGGCCTCCAGCGAGGTGGCGGCCACGCGCGGCCCGCCATCCGACCAGAACCGGCCGGACGCGCTGACGGAAACGGAAGGCGCCGGCAGCTTGCCGAGCGCCTCGGCGAGCGCGTCGGGCGCCCAATCGTCGTAGAGCGCGGCCAGTGCCGGCACGGTGCAGTCGCGCAGCCATGGGTCGAGCGTCATCGCGTCGGGTGGGCCCGACAGCCCGGGGAAGAGCGTCACCACCGTCATCGGATAGTGACGTCCGGCGCGATCGACGCTCGGGAAGAAGAACCCCGCCGCGGCGGTCGGTCCGCCGAGACCCGGCGCCAGCGTGAAGAACCACAGCGGCGCTTCCATCCAGGCCGGCACCCACTCGGCGCCCAGCGCCTCCTGGCTGGCGCGCAGCCCCTGGTCCATCCACTCGGTCCACGCATCGACGAAGGCGCGGCCAAGACCGCTCGTGAGAAAATCCCCGCGGCTCGGCAGCTTGCCGTAGAAACCGGGCACCTGGGCCATCAGCGATTTCCGGAGAAAATCCGGTGGACCCGAGACGATTCGAACGTCCGACCTCTGCCTGAGCAAGCCACGATCGCCCTCCGGATGGCCATCCATGTCGCTGGCGCTGGCGCGCTCGACGGAGGCGCTTGAATTTAAGTGGCGCGCCGCCTCGAGTCCAGATCGCGGGCATAAGTCGCCTCCAAGGCGCCTCCCAACCGAGCGCCCGAACGCCAAGCGCTGCCGCCGGTTGACATTGCGCCATACGCAACCGACTCTCTTCCACATGAATGCGCTCGCGGCTGAGACGGCCCCCCGCTACCAGGCCGCCATCATCGGCGGCGACCCGGCGCACCCGATCGCGCGACGCCGGTTCGCGCTTGGCATGGCTTGGGAACCCGAGGCGGGCACCTACATCGTGTCGCTGACCGACGCGGTACCCCAAATCGGCATCACCTTCGAGGCGCGTGACTTCGACCATGCCTTCGAGCGCGCGTTGGCGATCGGCGCCGACATGGCAGCATCGTGCGGCTACCTCGACGAAGGCGTGCTCGTGTCCCTGACGGAATGCGCGTCTCTCGGCGATATCGGCGTCTCTACCGACTAATCCGAGGTGGGGCCGTTCACGCGCGAGCTGCGCCGGCGTTTGCGCGAGGCCGGCTTCGTCTTCGAACGCGAGGCCAAGGGCGATCACGAGATCTGGTCGCATCCCGACGGCCGCAGAGTGACGATCGATATCGGGACGAGGAGCCGTCACACGGCAAACAAGATCTTGAAGGACGCGGGACTGCCGAAGGCATTCTGATCGCCGACGGACTGAAAATCTGGCGGGCCACGACCGATTGTGATGATCACTATGTCTACGCTGTAGCGCTATGATGTTGGTGAGATTGTCCCTTGCGTTGGATTCCCTTTCGACTCCGCCACCCCAAGAAAGTCATTCAAGGTCGACGCCAGTCGCCGTCGTCGCTCGTCTAGGAATCTGCGAAACGCCAAGACATCCAGCAGATTGTCGTCCACCGGCACATCCTGCATTTTGAAAAGATCCGCACCCTGCTTCGCGATGATCGGCGGCACGTAGACGGCTGGGGCTTTATCGCTGATTTTGCGGTTTGTGCGCCCGCCGATGAAAGTCAGGTTGGCGAGGTCGTCCGCTTCTCTTGAGGTGAAGCCTTCCTTCGTCAGCAACGCTTTGGGGAAGAAGTGGTGGAACTCTAGTTTATGCTGCACTCCCGAATGATTGAGCGCGATTTGAAGGTTCGAAGTCCAGTCTCTCGCGCCGCGCGTCCGAAAGGCAATGAACAGGGTCTTGAAATACGAGCTGCGCTGGTCGCGGCCCTTGAGATCGTCTGCGGTCACGTCGAGCCGGCCGAACTGAAGTCTCACCCGATCGATAAGCGCGTCGGCGCCGCCGCCCTTGGTGATCGTTGCCAGGTCCTGGTCGAGGATCGTTTCGCTCGACCCTCGCGAAAAGCGCCCCTTGGCATTGGCGAGCAATGCCCATTGCCGCAGCCCTGCGGCCTCCTCGCCCGAAAGCGCAAAACCCTTGGCATGCCCGAAATAGGCGACAACGATGAGCAGGAAGGGTGACGATAACAGCGCCGGGCTGTCGATCCCCACATTGTTGCGCAGAAAATTGATCGCGAAACGCATTCCTTCGGTCGCTTCGTTCCAGCCAGTCTGCAAACGCTCGAGGGTCAGGCTGCCCACGGTGAGGAAGCGCGATTGCCCAGTCGCAAAAACGACAAGCGCCTTTAGGTGAATGCCGAGATCCAGATCGAAACCGAGCTTGACGCATTCTGTCTGAAATTTCTGGAATACCTCCAAACTGTGCCGCCAGCGTGCCGTGATCTGTGCCAGCGCAAGGTCCGAGCTACGCAGCTTGGCCCCAAGCGAATTCACGCGCACGAAAATCTCCGTAACCTCCTCATAGGTCAGCACGCGCTCCAGCACATCCATGCGATAGACATACTTCTTGATCGCCCGGACGCGCGCCAGCCGAGCCGCATATCGCTCGTAGCGCTCGTCTTCGAAGTCTTTGATCCCGGCACGCTTGAGGATCGCCGTGTCGCTTTCACTCTTGAAGATATCCGAAGCCTTTACCCATTGTGGAAGCGCGGCGAGCTTTGCCGTCGTGACCACGAAGGTCATCCGTTCGAAGCGACGTTGGAGGTCGTCTTCAGTCGAATCTGCCTCGTCGTTCTCGATCTCGTCCTCGGTGTCTTCCTCGACTTCGGTAACGATCTCCTGCCGTTCGGGATGTTCCAAATTGAACAGCAGTTCGACCGGCCTCTGGCGTCCGCGCACGGTGACAGGTTGGCCGCGGATGACGGCGGATAGCGAAGTGAGCCGTTGCTGTCCGTCGAGCAACAAGCGGGTTGAGGCATAGGGGTTGGCCTGCTGCTTCACGGCCATGGCTTGCAGCGGCACGGCCTCATCCGTTTCCCAAAGCAGGATCGCGCCTGATGGGTAACCGCGATAGAGCGAGTCCATCAGGTCGCGAACGCGCGGGCTCCGCCAGACATATTGGCGCTACATTTCCGGCAAGCGAAGCTCGCCCCGCTCGATCATGCCGACCAACTCTTCGACCGATGCTTCCGCCTTCGACATGGCTCCTCCCCGAATAAAGCGTCAGGCCGCCGCTCGCTCACTCGCTTCCAGCGACCGCGTCCGGCGACGACACATCGATCCCGAAGGGCAGGAGGTGCCTGATGTTGCGGGTAACAACGGTGAGGTCGTGCACGTGCGCGATCCCGGCGATGATGGCATCCGCCATTCCAGGAGCGTGTCCGCCAGCTGCGGCGGAGGCTTCCAACCGTCCCGAAACAGCCGCCGTAGCCGCATCCAGCCCAAGAATTTTGTCGTTGTAGCCCGCGATCAGGCCGGCGAGCCAGGCTTTCAGGCCCGCCGCCTTCGCCGTTGCGCCCTTGTGGTCGAGCAGGGCAATCCCCTTTTCGATTTCGTGGACAGCGACGACCGACAGAAAAATCCGGCCTTCGCCGTCCATGCGCTCCAGCCAGTCGAGGAAGGGCGGCGGCACGTCCGGTGCGGATGGCGAAAGCATCGAGACGACATTGGTGTCGAGCAGGAAGCCCCTCAAAGTTCGACATCCCGGGACGGGCTGCGATTGCGCTCGAATTCGCCGCCGGGAAAGGTTCGCAAGTAGGCGGCGAGGCCGGGGCGCGTCCGTGCGAGAGCCTTGCGGGCAATTTCCGCCGCCTCGATGGAAACCAGCACGGCAGCAGGCTTGCCATGACGTGTGATCGTCACGAACTCACCCTTGATCGCGTCATCGACCAGACCGGAAAAGCCCGCCTTGGCGTCTTTCAGATTGACGGTGGACATTGGGCCTCCGCATCATATGTGATCACTTGTGACCACAATTAGGCTGTCGAGCGGAGGCCTTCAACCTCGTTCTACAGGCATTGCCTTCGGCGACGCGGCGTAGTCTGGCGCGCTGTAGCGTAGATTGGCGGACCCGAGACGATTCGAACGTCCGACCTCTGCCTTCGGAGGGCGGTTGTCTCCCTTGCAACGACGAGCCGCGGCATGCAGAGAGTGTTGAATCTGAACGGTTTACCGGTTGCATGTATGCCTTCCTTTGCCATAGGATGCGGCTAGTTGGTTGCCAAGTGGTTGCCAGCGGGTTGCCAGCGAGGGACCATGGCGAAGGCGCCGAAGCCGCGCAGCATCGGCAAAGAGACCGTCGAGGCGATGAAGCCTGGCGAATGGCTTTGGGATAGCGAGCTGCGAGGCTTCGGAGTTCGCTGCCGTCCATCCAAGGACGGATCGGGCGGCGAGGCGGCGAACGATAAGCCGCGCTGTCGACGCTACTACGTCATCAAGTTCCGCGCCAAGGGACAGCAGCGATGGGTGACGATCGGAGAGCACGGCTCCCCTTGGACACCCAAGCAAGCCCGCATGGAAGCGCTGCGGCTGTTGGCAGCGGTCAAGGTAGAGGGCGCGGACCCGGCGGCCGTGCGCGAGGAAGACAAGCGCGCGATCACGGTCGAGCAGCTTTGCCGGCGCTACCTCGCCGCCGCCGAGAGCGGCGCGATCCACGGTAAGCGTCGCCAGCCGAAGAAAGCTTCGACGATTGCGACGGACCGTGGCCGGATTGAACGCCATATCATCCCCTTGCTCGGCAAGCGCCGCGTCAAGGACGTCATGCGCGCCGACGTCGAACAATTCAAGAACTACGTCACGGCCGGGAAGACCGCCGCGGACATCAAGACAAAGCGCCACGGCCGCGCGATCGTCGAGGGCGGTGCCGGGACCGCGACGCGCACGATCGGGTTGCTCGGCGGGATTTTCACCTACGCGATCGAGCAGGGCGTCATCAAAGAGAACCCCGTCCGCGGCGTGAAGCGCCGGGCCGACAACCGGCGCGAAACGCGCCTGTCGCCGGACCAATATCGGGCGCTCGGCAAGGCCCTCGCCGAACTCGAGACCGAGGGTGAAACGCGCCAGGCG
>DATGFU010000722.1:0-7438 GCA_035308865.1 Allostellaceae bacterium
CTTTTCGCTATTCTGCGCGTGGCAGGTCCTGACGGCGGTGCTTCTCGGTGTCTGCTGGCGCGGGGCCGCGCCGCTGAGAGGCACACGCCACATCGCGCCATTCGTCTGGGGTCGGATGGTCCGCGATGCCGCCGGCAGCTGCCTGCCGTTCTCGGCGGTCGGCGGGTTCGTCCTAGGCATCCGAGCGGTGTCCCTGCACGGGATTGCTTGGTCCGTCGTCACGCTCTCCCTGGCGGTGGATCTCACCGCCGAGTTCCTGGCGCAGGTTCTGTTCACTGTCTGTGGGCTGCTCGTCCTGCTCGCCCGCTCGACCGACATGTCGCTGACCAGGCCGATCGAGATCGGCATCGCGCTGGCGGTGGTCTCCGGCATCGTGGTGCTACGCTTGCAGAAGGGGGCGGTGCCGCTCTTTGTCCGGTTCGGACGGCGGATCCTCGGCAACTGGTTCGCCGGCCGGGATGGCGACGCGGTCGCAAGATCCGAAATCGAGCTGACGGCGCTTTATGGCGACTCTCGCAGGATGGCGTTGGGCACCGCCGGCCACCTGGCCGGGTGGGTGTGCAAAGGCATCGGCAACTGGATCACGTTCCGGCTCTTGGGATCGGATATCGACCTCAGCACTGCATTGGCGATCGAGGCGCTGCTGCACGCGCTACTCGCCCCGGCCTTCGTCGTCCCGGGCTATGCCGGCGTGCAAGAGGTGGGTTACGCCGCGATCGGCGCGCTGTTTGGCATTCCGCCCGAGGTCTCGCTCAGCGTGTCGCTGCTGCGCCGCGCCCGGGACGTCGCCATCGGCGTCCCAGTCCTCTTGGTCTGGCAACTGGTCGAGGTGCGCCGGTTGCACAAACCCTGGCTGCCTGATGCCGGGGAGAGCGAAGAGGATCGACTGGCAGCAACGGCCCCCCAACTCCCCCCGGCCGGCTGATTGCAGGGCGGCGCAGTCAGTCGAAGGCGAACTCGCCTCTGCGAGGGGCTAGATCAAGGTGATTTGAGGTCGATTCGACCTCAAATCACCTTGATCTAGCGGACGCCGCCGAGGAAGAGGGCCCACGCCGCCGCGAAGAAGGTGTCGCGCTCCCGCTCGCTGGCAAAGGGCTCGCTGCCGAGCAGGTATTGCTGGACCGGCCAGCCGGTCACGAGGCCCCTCAGCATCGCCTGGACCAGCGCCGGGTCGGCGCGGCGGATCCGTCCGGCATCCATCGCGGCGAGAAGCTGCCGGTTTAGGAGATCCCGGAACGGCGCCATGCAGTTGGTGAGCACGTATTCGCCGACATCGGGAAAGCGGCTCACTTCCGCCACGAGGATACGGTGCAGCCGGATCATGTCCGGCATCAGCGCGAAGTCGAAAAGCCGCCGGCAGCTCTCCCGCAACGCCTCGACCGGATCGGCGCAGGGCGCGCCCGCCGCCTCGGCCTGCTCGGCAAGACGCTGGGTCTGCCGGCTGATGACGGCAATGAACAGGTTCTCCTTCGAGGCGAAGCGCCGGTAGATGGTCTGCTTGCCCGAGCCCGCCGCGGCGGCGATCTGCTCGATCGACGTGGCCGGATAGCCATGCGCGATGAAGAGGCGCGTCGCCGTGTCGATGATGTGCCGGACCAGCTCCTCCGAGGCTTGCTGGTCGGGGCGACCCGTCCGGCGCAGGGGTTCGATGCTCATGTCACCTCCCGACCAGGGTTTTCTTGCGCCGCACTATTGCAACGCACCAATTTGACACCGGGCCATATATCATATATGTGAACGATACCGTCTCGTTTAGTATCTTTTCGTCTGGACGGTCAGTGATGAAGGAGGCCCGAATGCTTCGTTATGGACTAGCCCTGACTTTCCTCGTTCCGCTCGTCCTCGCCGCGCCCGGACCCGCTTCGGCTGCTTCGGGCGGGTTCTACGCCACGGCCGATGGCGCGCAGGCGACCTGCCCGAGCGAGGAGGTGGTCTGGCTCGATCTCGCCCAGTCGAGGTACTACCACAAGACCCAGCCGAGCTACGGCAAGAGCGGCGGCGTCTACGCCTGCATCACCGCCGCCCGCGCCAAGGCGTACCGTGAGGCCAAGGAGGCCGCGTCGGACACCGCGAAGTCGGGCTAGGGCCGGTGCCGTTGCCCCCGGCTCCCGCCCGGCAGAGAGCGAGGGGGGCGGGCTTGCAGAGCTGAAGCCGGCACCAAGCGGGTTCAAGATGATCCCGATCCGAGCGGACCGGCCCGGACGGAGATCCCGTATGCGCCAGGCCGCCGCCGGCTCGGGCTGGATCGATACATAGATCTCGACATCGACGACGATCGGACGAACAATTCCTCCAAGCGATCGGCTCGCCAGTGCCGAATGGAACGGCATCGGTGCGAGCACGCCTAATGCGAGCCACGACCATCGGCGCCGGCTTCGGTAGCACGGGGCGTTAGCCGAGGAGGGACGCATGACGTCGGAACGGGGCTTCGGCCTGCGTGGGCTCAGCATCGATACGCCGCCCTCGCACGGGCCGTCGGCGGATCCGCCGGTTGCGCAACGACAACGGCCTGCCCTTCGCGAGCATCTCGAGACGCATATCGAGCACCTGACCTCCCAGGTCCGGGACGATGTGCTTCAGCACCTGGACTCGGCGATCGTGCTCGCGATGAACGAGCAAGAGCTGCGGTCGCATCTCACGATGCTGATCAGCCACACGGCCAGCGAGCGGCACCTGCTGATCAACAGCGAGGAGCAGGATGGGATCGCTTCGGAACTGCTCAACGACATCGTCGCGATGGGGCCGCTCGAAGGCCTGCTGCGCGAGCCCGACATCAGCGATATCCTGGTCAACGGGCCGCATGAAATCTATGTCGAGCGGCACGGCAAGCTGGAAATGACCGATGCGCACTTCCGGAGCGACACGCATCTCCTCCATGTGGTGCAACGGATCGGCGCCTCGATCGGCCGGCGCGTCGACGAACAGAGCCCGATGCTCGACGCGCGGCTGGCCGACGGCAGCCGCGTCAACGTCATCATCAAGCCGCTGAGCCTGATCGGGGTCTGCTTGTCGATCCGGCGCTTCTCGCGGACCCGAATCGACTTCAAGAAGCTGGTCGAGTTCGGCAGCGCGTCCGAGACGCTGGCGCGCGTGCTGGAGATTGCCGCGCGGTGCCGGCTCAACATCATCATTTCCGGCGGCACCGGCTCAGGCAAGACGACGCTGCTCGGCGCCTTCTCCCAGCACATCTCTCATGCCGAGCGGATCATCACGATCGAGGACGTGGCCGAGCTGCAGCTCCAGCAGCCGCATGTCATCCCGCTGGAAACGCGGCCGCCGAATATCGAGGGCGAAGGTCAGGTCGTGCAGCGCGACCTGGTGCGCAACGCGCTGCGCATGCGGCCCGATCGCATCATCGTCGGCGAGGTGCGCGGAGCCGAGGCCTTCGACATGCTGCAGGCGATGAACACGGGCCACAGCGGGTCGATGTCGACGATCCACGCAAACTCCGCTTCCGACGCCGTCACGCGCATCGAAAACATGGTGATGATGGCGGATGTCGGCCTGCCTGGCCGCGCCATCCTTCGGCAGATCCTGAGCGCCGTCGACCTGGTCGTGCAGATCGAGCGCATGCGCGACGGCGTGCGCCGGATCACCGAGGTCTCCGAGATCGACGCCATCGACGGCGACGCGCTGCGACTGCGCGACCTCTTCCAGTACCGCTTCATCGACGAGACTCCCGACGGTAAGCTGAATGGCGTGTTCGAGCCGACCGGCGCCAAGCCGCGCTTCTTGAAGCGCCTGAGCTATTACGGTCTCGACAAGGAGATGCTCCAGCTGCTCGCCGCGCCGGCCGCCGCCTTGTAATCGGCCGGCCTACGCCGCGACATACGGAATCAGCGCGAGCATATCCAGCAGCGCATGAGCGATCACCAGCGGCCAGAGCCGGCCGGTTCGGGCAAAGGCCAGACCGAAGATCAGCCCGACCGGGATGATGCCGATCGCCCCGGGTAGCCCTTGGTAGAGGTGATAGGACAGGCGCAGGGTCGCGCTGAAGTTGATGGCGGTCCATTCGCCGTGCCGCGACTTCACCACAGACATCACGTAGCCGCAGAGCAACAGCTCCTCGAACAGCCCGTTCACGGCCGAAGCCGCGATGATGATCGCCATCTGGAAATCGTGCGCGATGACGGTTGCCGCCCTGTGCCCTGCCGCGGTGACGAGGTCAGGCGCCACGTTCCAGAGCAGCCACCATACCAGCCAGTTGATGGCGGAGGTGATCACCAGAAGTCCGACCCCCTTCACCGTGTCGAGCGGCAGCAGCGATGCGAGGCCGAGCCGGCCCAGCGTCCAGCTGCGCAGGCGGATAAAGATGACGATCGCCGTCAGGACGAGCGGCTCGTAGACCAGCAGCGAGATCAGGTGCCGGTTCGAGATCATCGGCGCCGCCGGCGGATCGAACACCGACACCGTGCTCTTCAGGACGAATGGCGCGAAGGCCACCAGCAGGACGATGACGAACTCGGCGCGGCCGGAAAGCGCACGGATCAGTCGAACCACGGAGCCTCCGGACGGGCGGGACCGAAGGATAGCGTCGCACGTTTCCGTTAAGGAACCCCCGTCGGGCGGCGGCCCTCAGACCGAGAAATACTTCGCCTGCGGGTGGTGGACGACGATGGCGCTGGTCGACTGCTCGGGGTCGAGCTGGAACTCCTCGGTCAGCGTGAGCCCGATCTCCTCGGCCCGCAGCAGCTCGAGGATGAGCTTCTGGTCGGCGAGGTTCGGGCAGGCGGGATAGCCGAAGGAATAGCGCGACCCGCGATAGCCCTGCTGCAGCAGCCCGTCGAGATCGCGCGATTCGTCGTCGGCGAAGCCCAGCTCGGCGCGGATGCGCTTGTGGACGTACTCGGCCATGGCTTCCGCCATCTCCACCGAGAAGCCGTGGAGATAGAGGTAGTCCTGGTAGCGGTTCTGGGCGAACCACTCGCGCGCCACCTCGGAGGCCCTGGCGCCCATGGTCACAACCTGCATGCCAATGACGTCGCGCTCGTCGTCCTCGACGTCGCGGAGGAAGTCGGCGATGCAGAGACCGCCTTCCTTGGCCTGGCGCGGGAAGTCGAACCGCCCGAGCTCGCGCCGCCCGCCCTGGTCGAAGATGATGACCGAGTTGCCCTCGGCCGCCGCCTTCCAGTAGCCGTAGGCCGCCTGCGGCACCAGGATGTCGCCGGCCAGCACCTCCTCGGTGATCCGCGAAAGCGTCGGCCGCAATTCCTTCTGCGCCCAGGACTTGAACTCGGCGAGCGTCCGCCCGTCCTTCCGGTAGCCCCAGTGGAACTGGTAGAGCATGCGCTCGTTGAGATAGGGCAGCAGCGCCTTGACCGGCGCGCGGGCGATCACCCGCGGCCCCCAGAACGGCGGCTCCGGCACCGGCGCGTTGCGCGCGAGGTCGTGGCGGCGGGTACGGATCTCTTCGAGATCGACCGGCCGCAGCGGCTTCGCCTCGGCCGCCTCGCCGAGCTTGCGCTTGGTGTTGACCGGCTTCGACGCCGCCTTCTTCTGGACATCCGCCAGATGCGGATCGAAATCGCCGCCCACCACTTTCTGCATCAGGTCGAGCCCGTCGAAGGCGTCGCGCGCATAGGCGACCCGGCCGCAGCCGTAAGCGCGCACGCAATCGTCCTCGACGTATCGCCGAGTCAGCGCGGCGCCGCCCAGGATGACCGGGACGTCCAGCCCCTGCCGGGTCATCTCCTCCAGGTTCTCGCGCATCACCACGGTCGATTTCACGAGCAGGCCCGACATGCCGATCGCATCGGCGCGGTGCTGAACCGCGGCTTCGAGAATGCTCATGATCGGCTGCTTGATGCCGAGATTGACGACCTTGTAGCCGTTGTTGGTGAGGATGATGTCGACGAGGTTCTTGCCGATGTCGTGCACGTCGCCCTTCACCGTGGCGAGCACGATCGTGCCCTTCTGCGAGCCCTCGACGCGCTCCATATGCGGTTCCAGGAACGCCACCGACGCCTTCATCGTCTCGGCCGATTGCAGCACGAAGGGCAGCTGCATCTTGCCGGCGCCGAAGAGCTCGCCGACCACCTTCATCCCGTCGAGCAGGATGTTGTTGATGATGTCGAGTGGCGCGTAAGCGCGCATGGCTTCCTCGAGATCGATCTCAAGGCCGGTGCGGTCGCCGTCGACGATGCGGAGCTTGAGCCGCTCCTCGACCGTCTCGGGCCTCACCTTGGCCGCCGCCGATTCCGCCTTGCGGCCCTCGAACATCGCGATGAAGGCCTGCAGCGGGTCGTAGCCCTCGCGGCGGCGGTCGAAGATCAGATCCTCGGCGACCCGCACCTCCTCCTCGGGAATGCGGTGCAGCGGCATGATCTTCGCCACGTGGATGATCGCGGCGGTCATGCCGCGCTTCACCGCGTGGTCGAGGAAGACCGAGTTCAGCACGTGGCGTGCCGCCGCGTTGAGCCCGAAGGAGATGTTGGAGAGGCCGAGCATGACCTGGCACTCGGGCATGTCGCGGGCGATCACCTCGATCCCGTCGAGCGTCTCGATGCCAAGCCGCCGGTCGTCATCGTTGCCGGTGGCGATGGTAAAGGTCAGCGGGTCGAACATCAGGTCCGAGGGCGCCAGCCCGTGATCCTCGACCGCGAATTTATAGAGCCGCCTGGCGATGGCGAGCTTGTGGTCCGCCGTCTTCGCCATGCCCTGCTCGTCGATGGTGAGCGCCACCACCGCCGCGCCGAAGCGGCGGGCGAGCTCCAGCCGCTTGTGCGCCGGCGTCTCGCCATCCTCGAAATTGATCGAGTTGAGGATCGGCTTGCCGCCATAGAGCTTGAGCGCCGCCTCGATCACCGGCAGCTCGGTCGAATCGATGGCGAGAGGGATCTGGACCGAGCCGCGCGTGCGGGTCAGCACGGCATTCATGTCACGGATCTCGTCGCGGCCGACGAAGGCCGTGCAGATATCGAGCGCGTGCGATCCCTCGCCCTGCTGCTCGCGGCCCATCTCGACGCAGGCATCCCAGTCCTCGCGCTCCTGCGCCAGGCGGAACTTCTTCGAGCCGTTGGCGTTGCAGCGCTCGCCGATCGAGAAGACCGCATTCTCCTGGCGCAGCAGCACCTGGCCGTAGAGCGAGGCGACGGCGGGGACCCAATGGACCTGCCGCTTGACCGGCGCGGGACGCGGCCCGCCAAGCTTGCGCAGCATCGTATCGAGCGCCGCGATGTGCTCGGGCGTCGTGCCGCAGCAGCCGCCGATCAGGTTGACGCCGTTCTCGCGGACGAAGCGCTCCAGCCATTTTGAGAGCTCGTCCGGCGCCAGCGGGTAATGCGCCTTGCCGTCGACCAGCTCGGGCAGGCCGGCATTCGGCTGAACCGCGATGAAGCCCGGCCAGTTCTCGCCGAGCCAGCGCACGTGCTCGGCCATCTCCAGCGGGCCGGTCGCGCAGTTGAGGCCGAGCAGCGGCACGTCGAGCGACTTCACCACC
>DATGFU010000723.1:0-5282 GCA_035308865.1 Allostellaceae bacterium
TCCCGACCGTCCGTCGCGCGCGCGAAGAGTCCGGCGCCCGCATCGGTCAGACTGATACGCACGCGAACGGGCGGTCGCGCAAAATTAATAGTCTCTGCTAGTACCAATGGGAATCGACAATTTCGATCGGCGTCGGCTCGCGCTCGTGTCTCCGGCGAGCCTTTGTAGGCCATGTATCCGCTTCGGCACCTCCGGATCGAGGCGGTGCCGGCACGGACAATCTGTTGACACGGCTATTAGTGATCGTTACTAATTTGAAATCGAATTGGATGCGTACAGTTCACTAGGCTTACGATCTAAAAAATGAGTCTCCGCGCCGGGAACCGGCGGGAGAGCCGGCGCTGACGGGGAGGAACTCAAACATGCACGTTCGCAGGCATCTTCTTGCCGGGGTCGCAGCCGCCGCCTGCCTCGTCCACGACGAGTGCCCGGCATTGGCCGACACGGCGCCCGCTGCGACAACCGCTGCCGGGCAGCTCGAGGAAATCACGGTCACCGCGGAGAAGCGCGCCGAGAACATCAACGACGTGCCGATCTCGATTACGGCGCTGTCGCCCGGCCAGCTCGCCTCCTCGGTCGTGCTCAGCACCCAGCAACTCGAGATCGTGACTCCGGGCCTCGTATTCGGCGACACGAACGGGTTCGCCCAACCCTATCTGCGCGGCATCGGCACCGACCTGATCTCGCCCGGCCAGGAGTCGCCGGTCGCCTTCTATCTGGACGGCGTCTATTTGCCGTTCAGCAGCAGCCTCCTGCAGGAATTCGGCGATATCGAGCGCGTCGAGGTCCTCAAGGGACCGCAGGGCACGCTCTACGGACGGAACACCACAGCCGGCGCCGTGAACATCATCACCAAAGACCCCGGCCCGGGCTTCACCGAGAGCGCCAGCCTCAGCTACGGCTCGTACAACTACGTCAAGGGCGTGGGCTACGTGGCGGGCGGGCTGACCGAGCAGATCAGCGCCAGCCTGTCGGTGATCGGCGTGCACCGCGACGGTCTGTTCAAGATCCTGAACACCGGCGACGATGCCGATACGCTCGACGAGAAGGGGCTGCGCGGCAAGGTCAAGTTCGCGCCCAATGCCGATTGGAGCTTCGTCGTGAGTGGCGACTGGCTCGAGAAGGACGATTCCTCCGGCGGCGTCTTCACCGAAATCGTCGGCAACAATATCCCGGGCCTGTCCTCGCCGGCCACGGGGCCGACCTCCACGCCCTTCAAGACCTACACGGACCTCACCCCGGAGCCGCATCGGCTGGGGCATGACTGGGGCTTCAACCTGACGTCGCGCGGCCATTTCGATTGGGCCGACCTCACCGCCATCACCGGCTACCGTCGAGATACGATGTTCTCCTCGGCGGACGGCGACAACACGGCGTTGCCGTTACTGGCCTTCGCCTCCGATCTTGGCAGCAAGAGCTTCACGCAGGAGCTGCAGCTGGCCTCGAACGACCAGTCCTCACGGCTCCAGTGGCTGGCCGGCCTCTACTACCTCAACGGGTCGGCCACCTTCGGGCCGGTCGATGTCTGGGCGGGCACGCCGATCACGGCCGCGCCGGCGGAGATCATCTACGGCGCCAGCGACATCGAGAATTATTCCGCCTTCGGACAGGCGAGCTACGCCATCACCGACACGCTGAAAGCGATCGCCGGGCTGCGGTACAGCTTCGAGCGGCGGACGTTCGACACGCAGGACCTCACGGTGGGCGGCGTGACCTACCACATCCTGGACCTGCCGTCCTTCGTCCGTCCGGCGTTTGGCGCGCCGGCCAACGAGGACCCCGACAAGAGCTTCGCCAGCATCGATCCGAAGATCACGCTGCAATACCAATCCGACGGCCAGATGCTCTACGGCTCGTACTCGACCGCGTTCAAGGCAGGCTCGTACAACCTCATCAGCATATCGAGCCCCGGGCCGCTCAATCCCGAACGGATGCGGGCTTTCGAGGTCGGCGGCAAGCACACGCTGCCGTTCTTGAACGACGCGCATCTCGACTGGGCCTTCTTCGACTACCGGTACCGCAATATCCAGGTGAACATCCAGGACCCGGGCGTCGGTGGCATCGTGGCCGCGCAGAACGCCGCGGTGGTCGACGACAGGGGCGTCGATATCGATTTCACGATCCCGATCTCGCCGAATCTGCGGGCGACGATCGGCGCCGAATATCTCGACGCCCATTATACGAGCTTCCCCAATGCGTCGGTGTTCAACGTCGTCAACGGGCAGCTTCAGACGCTGACCACCGGCGCCACCATCTCCCAGAACGTGGCCGGCAGGCTGGCTGAGCGGGCGCCGCGGCTGACCGACACGGTGGCGCTGCAATGGCGCCTGCCCACCCAGTGGGGCGATTTCCGGTCGACCGCCAGCTGGTACCACAATAGCGGCTTCTTTTTCGATCCGGGCAATGTCGTCAAGCAGCGTGCTTACGATCTCGTCAATCTCAACATCGAGTTCGCGCCGCAGGACCAGAACTGGACCGTCGCTCTCTGGGCCAACAACCTGACCGACGCGACCGTGATCCAGGGCATCAACCAGACGCCCTACGGCATCGGCGCCGAATATGACGCGCCGCGCATGATCGGGTTCACCATCTCGGAGCAGTTCTGACGCCGGGGAGCAGTTGATGAACGCCGATCTGAGCCTGTTCGACCTGACCGGCAAGACGGCCGTGGTGACGGGCGCGTCGTCCGGCTGCGGCGTGATCTTCGCGAGCGCGCTCGCACGGGCGGGAGCGACGGTCGTACTGGCGGCGCGGCGCGAGGATCGGCTGGCGGAGGTCGCCGCCGAGATCATGCGGGAGGGTGGACGGGCGGTGGCCGTCCGTTGCGACGTCTGCGTGCCGGCCGATATCGAGAGCGTGGTCGGGCTCGCCACGACGATCGGCGGCCGCGTCGACATCATGGTCAACAATGCGGGTGCCCATCTCGGCCCCGGGATGATGCCGGAAAAGATCACCGATGACGCCGCGGAGGGAAATGTCCGGGTCAATCTCCTCGGCGTCTGGCACGGCTGCAAATCGGCCGCCCTGCGCATGCTGGCCGACGGCAAGGGCGGCTCGATCATCAATATCGGCTCGGCCGGCGGCGCCGGCGGCTGGCCCGACCAAGCACCGCTCTATTCGGCGGCCAAGGCTGGAATCGTCAATCTGACGCAGACGCTTGCGGCCAGTTGGGCCGATCGGGGCGTGCGGGTCAACGCCCTGTGCCTAGGCTTCTTTCCCAGCGAGATGGCGGCGCATTTCCTGGCATCGCCCGACGGCAACGCCTGGGCGCGCGGGCATGTGCCGATGAACCGGGTCGCGCGGATGGACGAATTGCGCGGCCCGATCCTCTTCCTCGCCTCCGAGGCGTCGTCCTATGTCAACGGCGCCGTGCTTGCTGTCGATGGCGGCGTCACCTCGACCATCGGGCAGCGCATGCCCGAGCCATTCTACGCCGCGCTGGCGGCGCTCCCGGACGGCCTCGGCCAGCGGATCGTTCCGCCGGTTACGTAGGAGCCCGGCCCAGGAGTGCCGTTGTTCTCAAGTCGGCGCCGGAATGGAATCGACCAGGACGATCTGGTAGTCGCCCGTGCCTTCGCGATGCTTCTTAACTGCCGTGTATTCCGGCGAATTCCAGAACCTGAGCGCCGCCTCCCGATCAGGCCACTCGGAGATGACGACAAGCAGCCAGGGAAAGTCGCCTTCGAGGCATTGCGGATTACCGCCCATGACGATATGGCGGCCGCCATATTGCTTCAAAATCTTGAGGCCTTCTGCCGTATAGGTCCGCAGGCCTTCGCGATTTTGCCCGTCCGGCCGAACGTAGACGAGCATCAAACAGGGCATGGTACCCTTCCTCCCGCTCTGAGTTTCAGTCGGCGGTCACTTGAGTGTCACGCCCCCGTCGACCAGCATCGCCGCGCCGGTCACGTAGCGGGCGGCCTCCGAGCAGAGCCACAGCGCCATGCCGGCAACCTCGTCGACCTCGCCGAGCCGGCTCATCGGGATCATGCGACTCATGGCGGCGAGCCTCACCTCGGGATCCTTCTCGATGAACGCATCCATCATCGCGGTGCCGCCGATGAAGCCGGGGCAGATCGCATTGATCCGAATGCCCTTGTCGGCGCAATCGAGCGCCGTGGCACGGGTCAGCCCAACCACGCCGTGCTTGCTCGTGATGTAGGCCGGTGCATTGGGCGATGCGCGGAAGCCGCCATAGGACGCCACGTTGACGATGCCGCCGCCGCCCTGCGCCAGCATCTGCCTGATCTCCGCGCGCAGGCAGAAGAACATGCCGCGGAGATTGACGCCCATCACCGCGTCCCAATCGGCATCGCTGTAGTCGACGATCGAGCCGGCGATCGGGCTGCCGATGCCGGCGCCGTTGAAGGCGTGGTCGATGCGGCCGAAGCGGCGCACCGCTGCCGCGACAGCGTCATCGACCTCCCTGGAAACCGAGACATCGGCGCGGCAGGCTTCCGCCTCTCCGCCGCGCTCGCGGATCGCCGCGGCGGTTGCAGCTGCGCCGTCGAGATTGCGGTCGACGGCGAAGACAGAAGCGCCCGAGGCGGCGAAAGCAAGCGCGACCGCGCGCGAGATCCCGCCGCCGGCGCCCGTGATGAAGGCGGCTTGGCCGGTGAAATCGACCCGGAAGCTGCCGTCGGTCACGACACGCGCCCGCCATCGACCCGGATATGCGTACCCGTGGTGTAGCCGCTGTGATCGCTCGCCAGATAGAGCGCGGTGGTCACGATCTCTTCGGGCTCGCCGTAGCGCGGCATCGCGGCGTGCAGCGTCGCCTCCTTCTCCTTCGGCCAGTGCTTGGCGATATCCGTGCGGAAGGCGCCGGGAATGATGGCGTTGACCCGGACCTTCGGCCCGAACTCGTGAGCATGCGCGACCGTGATCGCGTTGAGCGCGGCCTTCGCGCCGGCATAGGGCCCGAAGCTGGCCCGCGGGATGAGGGCGCCCACGCTGGAGATGTTGATGATGCTGCCGCCGGTGCCAGCCGCCATCCGGCTGCCGATCAGCGCCGAAAGCCGGTACGGACCCTTGAAATTGAGCGCCAGCACCTTGTCGAAGCTTTCCTCCGTGGTCTCGAGCGAGGAGGGCGACGCGGGCGACATGCCGGCATTGTTGACCAGGATGTCGATCCGGCCGAACGCGGCATAGGCCGCCTCGACCAGCAGGCCGATCTCGGGCCAGCGCCCCATGTGGCAGGAATGGGCAAGCGCCCGCCTGCCCAGCCCCTCGATCTCGCGCGCGACTTCCTGACAGACGTCGAGCTTGCGGCTGGCGATCAC
>DATGFU010000724.1:0-7447 GCA_035308865.1 Allostellaceae bacterium
CGAGGTCTATGCCCACCTCGCCGATGATCCCATCCGCGCGGTCGCCGCCCGGGCTGCCGGAAGGATCGTCGCTGCGATGGAGCCAAAGGCGCGAAGCGGGGAAGTCGTCATGCGTCACGAGCACAGTGGCCGGAAGGCGTAGTGGATCCGCTACGCGTTCCGGGCGACCTGATCGGCAACCACACCGCCGCCGCCCGCCCCGCCCGTCGTGGAGACCCGAAGCGCCGAGATCATCACCTTGCCCCCCGGCGCCGGAAGTGGGGATGGGACTCATCATGGGTCGGGCGATCCGACCGGGCTGACGCGCCGTCGCTGTTTTGGCGACGCAGCCCTTCACGTTGCATAATCTCTTCAGCCAGGAACACCACCTCGTCAGCCGCGACATCCAGAAGCAGAGACGCTCAACCGCCCTGCCAGAGTGGCGGCCAGTGCTGGGATAAACGCAACCAGGGTTGGGCTCCGTGCGCCCCCTCGGAGACGAGTTCGCGTTGGACTGGACAGCACCCAGGCGTGGCACATTGCGACACTCGCCCAGCGTGCGGCCGCCTTATCCGGCGAGCCGCCTACCCTACCGGGCGCAGCCGGATGATCCGCTCCGCCGCCGCATCGACGGCCTTGCGGGTGAACAGCAGCGGCACATAGCGTCCGGCGCGCCATGCCGCGAGCTGGTCGCGGTAATGTGGGTCGGCGGGGTTGCCCGACTGGCCGGGCGCGTTCACGACGAGCGAGCGATCCCAGTCGCCGACATCGATCACCGTGCGGAAGCTTGCTCCGGCGACGATCCGCAGGCTGTCCGGATCAGCATAAGCGGCATCCACCGTATCGCTGCTGCCCGATTTCGGGATGTCGCCGAGATCGGCAGCCTGCCGCAGCACCGGCGGCAGCAAGTCGCTTAGCGGATGATCGAGCGCGATCCGGGCAACCTTTTCGAGCCGCCAGCGCCGCCGGTCCGGCCCGAGCCGCCGTCCTGCCTCGTCGAGCGCATCGCGTAGCGTGTCGGCCACCAGCGCGTCGCGATCGCGGGGATTCTCCGGTTGCTCGAGCGCGGCCAGCGCGGGACGGATGTCGATCCGTGGGATCAGCGCGGCCGCTTCCGGCGGCACGAGGCGGCGGCTCAGCGCCGGCATCAAGTGCTTCTGGAGCCAGATGTCGTAGAGCGCCGCCTGCGGCGAGTCGGCCGATTCGACGGCATCCCAGGCGGAAAGCCACGCGGCGGTGTCCGCGAGCGTCGGGTCCGGCATCTGAACCCGGCGCAGCACCGCGAGGACCCGCCGCGCCGACGGGGAGACATGATCCGATTGCAGCCGCTCGCTCGCGTCGAGGCCGATCGGCCCGGGTGTGCCGAGCACCGCCTCGATGCGGTCGAGCCGCGAGCGCGGCACCCATTCAAAGGCGAGGCCTCGCTGCTCGTCCGGATAGCCTGGCGGCAGGTCGAATCCGTTGGCGCTGGCAACGAAGCCGCGGGGCGGGTTGAGCTCTGAGGGCAGCAGCGACTGGCCGAGGAACCCGCTCCACTCGTACCGCCCGTCGCCGGGCACCGGCAGCAGACCGTCCCACCCGCGCCTGACCGGCGCCCACCCCGCGGGGATCCAGCCGACATTGCCGGCCGTGTCGGCATAGATCAGGTTGAGGCTGGGCGAGCCCCAGCGCTTCAGTGCGTCGAGGAACTCGTTCCATCTGGCCGCGCGGAGATAGCCGAGGCTGGCGAAATAGGGCGCCGCGCCCGGATCGAGCCACGCGGCGCGCACGGCATAGGCGCGGTGCGCCGCCGCCTCCTCGGCGATGACCGGCCCGTGCCGGGTCCAGCGCAGAACGACGCTGCGGTCCGGCTCACCGCGGACCGCGATCGCCTCGGTGCGGCTTCGCATAGTCTCCCAGGCGTCGCCGTAGCGGTAGCGATCGGGCTGCGCCGGATCGGTCTCGTAGACGTAGAGATCGGCTTGGTCCATCGGGAACGAGGTGAGCGCGAACGCGATCTCGCGGTTGTGGCCGATCGAGACGCCCGGCAGATACGGATCGGTGGCACCGATGACGTCGATGCCCGGCGCCGCGAGGTGCTGGACGTAGCGCGGCGCCGGGATCGAGTAGTAGCGATGCGGATCGCTCGCGAGGATCGCCCGTCCGGTGATGGTGCGCTTCCCGGAGATCGCCCAGTTGTTGCTGGCGGGTGCGACGAACGTCCCGATCGCGGATGCCTTCTCGGCCGAGAAGCTCGGCGGCGCGAAGGCGAGGTTGTAGAGCCGCAGCACGTCGGCCGGGATCGTACAGGGATCGAGGCCTGGCGGCATGACGGGCGTATGGGGCGGCTGCAAGGGCTGGCGCAGGAGATCCGTCTCGACGCCCGCCGCGCAGGCGACGCGCGCCCGCTTGATCTCGCTGGTGACGTCGTCGTCAACGCCGTAGGTCCGGATGCGAACGACGTCCGCACCGGTCCAGGCCTCGGGCGCGTAGCCGATCGCGGCGAATTCGGGCGGCATCAGCGCCGGGTCGGCGCGGGCCGCATCGATATAGGCGTCGACGCCGGCGGCGAAGGCCTCGGCTGCATCCCGGGCGCCCGGCGCATCGACGGCCCATTCGCGCGCCATGTCGCCTTCGTAGAGGAAAAGCCGGACGGCCTGATCGCGCTCGGCATAGCGCGGCCCGAACACCGCCGCCAGATGCCCTAGCCCGGCGCGATGCCAGAGATCGAGCTGCCAAAGCCGGTCGCGCGCGACGGCCCAGCCCTGTGCCAGGAAGAGGTCGTGATCGTCGTCCGCGTAGATGTGGGGGATGCCGTAGCGGTCTAGGACGATCTCGACCGGATAGCGGAGGCCGGGCAGCGTCACGTCGTTGCGCGCCGGTCCGGCGATGGCACCGAACGAGGCCAAGGCTGCAATCAGGCCGCCGACAAGCACCGCCGTAGCTAATTCCCCCACTCCCCCCACAAAGGCGGAGAGCGGACGGACGCGGGACTTGAGCAACCCCCTACTGCAGCACGATCTCGGCGCGGCGGTTCTGCGGCTCGCGGACGCCGTCGGCGGTGGGTACAAGCAGCCCGGTCTTCCCCACGCCGATAGTGGTGATCGTCCCGCCATCGACGCCGTCGGTGACCAGCTCGGTCTTGACCGCGGCGGCGCGCCGTTCGGAGAGGCCCTGGTTATAGCTGGCGGTGCCGACCGTATCGGTATGCCCGGTCACGGTGATGCGGACGGCGCTGCCCGCCTTGATCGCCGCGGCCGCCTCACGGACGACCCGGGCCGCCGCCTCGGTGATGTTCGACTTGTCGAAGTCGAAGAACACCTGGAACTCGCGCTTGGCCTCCGGTGCCGGTGCCGCGGGCGGAGCGGACGCAGGCACCGGCGGCGGCGCGGGTGGGGCCGCGGCGGGTGAGGGCGCGGGGCCGCCAAACGTCATCTTGGCGCGGATCCCGATCGTCCGCGGCCGCGTGTAGTAATAGGTGTCGCCGGGGTTCTCGCCGGTGCCGTTCGATTGGACCATGCCGACCGCGTGGTCGTCGGTCAGGTTCTTGGCGAACAGCCCGACCTCCCAGTTGTCGATATTGTAATTCACCGCAAGGTTCACCTTGTTCGACGCTGGAATGCCGCGGTAATCGGCGTTGGTCTGGTCGAACTCGGTATGGGAGTCGCCGCGGTATTCGTAGTCGCCGATGAAGCTGAGCGTGCTTCCATCCGCCAGCGGGACGACGTATTGCAGTGTCGCTGCGACAATGTATTGCGGGAAGAACGGCGTGAGATCGCCGCTCTTGGCGCCGACGTTCGGGATCGGCTCGGCCGCCTCGGCGTCGGTGTAAGAAGCGTTGACCGCGACGGTGAAATTGGTGCCGATCCGCGCCTTGGTCTCAAGCTCGACGCCCTTGCTCTGCACCTTGCCGGCATTCTGGAAGTAGTAGTAACCGCATTGCGGCAGGACATGGAGAGTCTGGACGTTGTTCCAGTCGATGTAGAAGCCGGTGAGATTGAGCAGAAGGTTGTGGTCTAGGAACTCGCTCTTCTCGCCGAGCGAATAGCTCCACAGCTTGTCCGCGCCGAAGGTCAGCGGACCGGTCGTGCCGCAGAAAGGCTCCGGCACCGGCTGGTTCACGCCGCCATACCGGAAGCCCTTTGCGGCTTCGGCGAAGACCATCTCGTCGTCGGTCAGCTGGTAGGACAAGTTGAAGCGCGGATTGACCCCGGTTTCGTGCGCGGCGCCCTGTTCCGTATTGTATATGCCGGGAGCGATCGCGCCGGCGATGCCGCCGTAGTAGAGGGAGAAGGCCTGCGTCCAGTCGAAGTAACGCGCGCCGGCCTTGAAATCGAGATGTGGCAGGATCGTGTACGTCACCTCGCCGTAGACCGCCACTTGGCGTTCGTCGACATCCTGGATCCCGGAGAAGACATCGTTGTTCTCGAATGCGCCCCATGCGAGCGAGTTGAACGTCGGATCGCCGATCTCCGCACCGAACAGCTTGTCAAAATTTGCGGTTGGATTGTCCTGCTGCCAACGTCGCTGGTCCCGCTCGTAGTAGATGCCGCCAATCCACTTGAGCGGCCCATCGCCCTCCGAGTTGAGACGAACCTCCTCGACATAGCTGCGGATCTTGTTGGGAATGAAGAACGGAGAATAATCACGAAACCCAGGAAGCAGCAGCTTTTCGGTCAGATCCTCGTCGGAGAAGATCGATTGAAAATTTCGGTCGCTGTACGAGGTCGAGGATGTCAGCTGCGACCAGCCGAAATCGTAGGCACCGGTCACGTTGTAGATCGCCAGCTGGTCCTTGAAGCCTTCCGGTGAGACACTGAGCAGGCTCCAGTAGCCGAGATCGTGATAGGTATCGTTGAGGGCATTGGCATCGATATGCGAGTAGGTGATGCTGGCGTCCAGGACTAGGTTGTCGATGGCGGTCATGCGGAGCGCGGCACGCAACTGCGAGTAGTCGTCGGAGTTAGCGTGCCGCGCGCCGGTCGCGATATTGTTTATCCAGCCGGAATCCTCGGCCTCGTAGCCGTTCACCCGCAACGCCAGCTTGTCGTCGACGAGCGGGATGTTGACCATGCCGCGGAAGCTAAAATTGTTTCCGCCTCGGTAGGTCCCGGAATCGGTCGCCTCGACCGATCCAAGGTAGTCGTTCAGGTCCGGCTTGATCGTGATGTAGCGGACCGTGCCCGCCATGGCGCCGGCGCCGTAGAGCGTGCCCTGCGGGCCGCGCAGGACTTCGATGCGCTCAAGATCGTAGACGTTGAGGTCGGGATTGTTGCCCTGGACGGAAATCGGCGTGTCGTCGAGGTAGACAGAGACCAGGTTGCGGTCCTGGATGTCGGTCTCGTCCAATCCCTGGTTGGTCAGGCCCCGGATCTGGATCTCGTTCATCCCGGGACCTTGTTCCTGCAGGTTGAGCCCGGGCGCCAGCCGCGAAAGGTCCGAGAGTCCCTGCAACCCGAGTGCGTCCATCTGCTCGGTGCTGATCGCGGTAACGGCGGTCGGGACCTTCTGGATGTCCTGCGCGCCTGCCCGGTTGGTGGTCACGAGCACCTCTTCGAGCGCGCCAGTGTCGTCCGAAGCGACCGATTTGGCGGCGGAGGGTGGCGCGGCCTGGGCTAGCTGTATGCAAGGCGGGGCGCCGTCCGTTTCGACGCAGGTCCGATCGGCTGCTCTGGCGTCGAACCCCGCGAGAAGAGCAACGGCAGACACCAGCGGCACGGCAAGAGCACCGGGCCTCGGCAGCTTCATGACCTTGAAACCGGCGGTCATCGCGTCCCCCATGTCGGCTTGGCGCAGACGTTCGTGTGATCTCTGGGGCAGGCTAGCGCGCCACCGCAAGGGGGGGCGGGTTATCTTTTCGGATCGGTTACCGTTTTCTTAGGAGCCGCGGGGCATGGCGGCACGGCGTGTTGCGCCCGACTTCGGCGGGCTCTTACGATCCGTTCGCCGAACTGCCGGGGTCGACCATGACCGTCGCGCGACGATCCGAACCACCTCGCTATATCGATCCCGCCACCGGAGACACCTGGGCGCTGGACGTGCCGCGCTGGCGGTCCGATGCCGGGGGACCGCTCCTGATCACGCCGCTGCGTGGCCTGCGGCGCGACGCGATCGCCGGCGGCGTCCGCTCGCTCTGGCGCTATGCGGCCACCCTGCCGCTCGCGGTCGCCGATCCGGTCAGCCTCGGCGAGGGCTGCACCCCGCTGGTCGAGCGGCGCTGGCGCGGCATCCCGTGCCGCTGCAAGCTCGAATGGTTCTCCGCCACCGGCAGCTTCAAGGATCGCGGCGCGTCGGTCATGCTGTCGGTGCTGCGCCAGCAGGGAATTCGCGCGGTGCTCGAGGACAGCTCGGGCAATGGCGGCGCCGCCATTGCCGGCTATGCGGCGGCGGCCGGAATCAAGGCCAAGATCCTGGTCCCCGCCTCGACCCAGCCGGGCAAGACCGTGCAGATGCGGGCCTACGGCGCCGAGGTAGAACTCATCCACGGCACGCGCCAGGACACCGCCGATGCCGCTGTCGCCCAGGCCGAGCGGATCTTCTATGCCAGCCACAACTGGCAGGCCTTCTTCCTCGAGGGCGTCAAGACGCTCGCCTACGAGATCTGGGAGGATCTGGGCTTCCGCGCGCCCGACAACGTCGTCGTGCCGCTGGGCGCCGGCAGCATCGTGCTGGGCTGCGACATCGGCTTCGGCGAATTGCAGCGGAACGGTGAAATCGAACGCCTGCCGCGGATCTTCGGCGTGCAGCCGGAGAATTGCGCGCCGATCCACGCCGCCTTTGCCGCCGGCGTGGATCATGCGGTGCCGGTCGAGATCAGACCCACCGTCGCCGAAGGTACGGCGATCGCCCAGCCGGTGCGGCTGCGCGAGGTGCTGGGCGCGCTGCGGCGCTCCGGTGGCGCCACCGCGACCGTCGGCGAGGACGAGATCCTGGCGGCCTTCTGGGAGCTCGCGGCGGACGGACTCTATGTCGAGCCGACGAGCGCCGGCGTCGCCGCCGCGTTTTCGAAGCTGGTCGCGGCGGGCACCATCGACCCCGGCCAGACGACGGTGCTGGTGCTGAGCGGCGGCGGCCTCAAGGCGACGCAGCGCGTCGCCGAGCTTCTGGCCCGACGCGGCGACTAGAGGCCGGAGAGGCAAGGATGGCAATCACACGGCGCGGATTCTTGGCGGGCGCGGCCGCGGCCATGCCGTCGGGCCTGCTGGCGGCGGAACCCGCCAAGCCCTGGACTCTCCCAGCAAAGCGGCCGTTCAGCGTGATCGAGAACCAGTGGATCGCGCTCAAGGACGGGGCGCGCCTGGCGATGCGGCTGTGGCTGCCCGACGGCGCCGAGGCCTCGCCAGTGCCGGTCGTGCTTGAATACCTGCCCTACCGCAAGCGCGACCGCACACGTGGCCGCGACGACGACTGGCTCGCCCTCTTCGCACCCTACGGCGTCGCCTTCGCGCGGGTCGATATCCGCGGCACCGGCGATTCGGATGGCGTTCTG
>DATGFU010000725.1:0-12242 GCA_035308865.1 Allostellaceae bacterium
TCGACATCGCCCACCGGCAGAATGAAGCCGTTGGCGCCGTCCTTCACCAGCTCGGGAATGCCGCTCTCGATCGCGGTCGCCAACGGGATAACCCCCTGCCCCATCGATTCCATCAGCGAGACCGGCAGGCCTTCGAAGTTCGATGCGAGCAGGAAGCAGTCCTGGTCGGCGTAGCGCGAGATCACCGTGTCGCCGGGGATCGGCCCGGTGAAGTTGACCGCGGAAGGATTCGCCAACTCGGCGAAGCCGGCCCGCAGCATCGCCTCGTCCTGGCCCGAGCCGATCATCGTCCAGGTCGCCGGAACGCCGCGGCGTTCGAGGATTCGCGCCACCCTGGGCAGGTCCGAGATGCGCTTCTGCGCCTCCCAGAACCGGCCGGTATAGACGATCCGCAAGGGCCGCTCGCCGCCGGGCCGCTCGGGCAGCGCGCCCGCCACCGGCACCCCGCAATTGATCTGGTAGCTGCGCAGCGCCACCAACGGCTCCTCGGCCACCATCTTCGCATGCAGGAAGGCCGAGACGGCGACCGCCGCGTTCCAGAACCGGCCCATCCGGATCAGGTGCTCGTAGTGGAACGGGTCGTCGCTGTGGACCACTCCGACCGTCGCGACCTCGTTCGAGAGCGCCGAGACGACGCAGGAATTCTCGAAATCGTAGCCGGGGATATAGACGCACGGCGCCTGCGATTCGAGGTGGCGCATCACCGTGTACCAGCGGCTGAAATAGGACCACTTGTCGAAGCTCAGCACCTTGACCGGCACGTCGGTCGGCAGCGGCAGCTCCTCGGTCGGCGGCTCGACCATGCGCGCCATCATCAGCTCGACCTCGTGGCCGGCGGCCTGGAGCGCGCGCGCGAGATTGTGATGGAAGGTGTTGACCCCGCTGATGGTCCAGTCGGGCGTCGAAAAGATCACCTTCATGCGAAAAGCTCGAACCCCCAATCGTTCTGCCATGCTGATTATCCGGCCGGGCGCGAATGCGCCAGCCCTTCATCCCGGCAATGCGCTACAGCTGCGGTTCGCCGCGCAGCGACCGGTAGACCCGGCGCCCGGCAGCATAGCCGGGCCAGCCGTCGAATTGGCGGACGATGTGCATCGGGTGCCGCGCGTACCACATCGCCCGCCTGCCGATGCGCCTCGCCGCCGTCCCCGGATGAAGCACCGCCCAGCGCAGCCAGCGGCAGAGGCGGTAGAGCCGCATGACCAGGCCCGCGCCAGCGCGGCCGCCGAGGAAGAGCGCCAGCGCCTTCTCCGGCGTCCCCGGCATGTCGCGCACCGCGGCGGCGCCGATCCAGCGGATCATCGAGGCCTGGACCGGCTCGACCCGGGCGAAGGCGCGGTCGCGCGCCGGATCGAAAGTGACCGGCATCCTCGCCCATCCGGCCGACAGATCGACGACGATCTCGGGATAGGGCCACAGCACCTCGCCCGCAGCGACAAGAAGATCGGGCAGGCCGGCGAAGGCGGTGCGCGGCAGCCCGTCGGCCCCGGCCAGCGCCGCCCGGACGGCACCGGTCGACAGCACCGCCGCGCCGGTGAAGCCGTAGCCTTCGAAGAAGCCGAACGCGCCGGTGCCGCCCACGGGCGGCACGATGTAGGACTGCTCCGCGCCCGCGACGACGGCGCCCGGGATGAGGCCGGCGCCGGATTGCGGTCTTGAAAGCGCCCGCTCGAGCGCCGGGATCGCCTCGGGCACGAGTGTCACCCCCGCCGAGAGGCAGAGCAGCCAGGGCGGCGGGCCGGGGCCGAGCAATGTGTCGGCGACCGCTTTCGGCGACGCCAGGCGGGAGAGATCGACAACCTCCGTGTTGCCCGGCAACGCGCCCAGGCCGCCCGACGCCAGCACGACCGTCCGCGCCGCCCGGTCGCCCAGCACCGCATGCACAGAGTCAAGTGTCCGCAGCGCCTGCTCGCGGCGGGCGGCCCGGTCGATCAGGACGACAAAGCGCGTCGGCGATGTCGTACTCACCGTCGCCGCCGGCAGATGGCTCCGCCATGCCCTGTGGAACTCTTCCCAGCGGCGCCGGCGCTCCGCCGCTTCGATCATCGGCCGGGCCGTCGTGATCCCCCGGATCAGCACCCGCTCGAGGGCCGCGGCGAGCCCGTCGACCGTGTACTCGAACAGGACCTGCGCGTGATCCGCCTCGGCGATCAGCTCGGGAATGCCGCCGGTCGCCGCCGCGAGGAACGGGATCCCGTGCTGGACCGCCTCGTAGACCGTGCAGGGCGAGTTGTCGTAGGGCGACGGCATCACCGCCACCAGCGGCCGCGAGGTCAGGTAGGCGATCGCCTCAGGCTGGCCGAATCCGGTCTCGAGCCGCCAGGGGAAGCGCCAGGCGGCGCCGGCGCGGCGGATCCAATCCTCGGTGCACTCGCCGTCCTCCGGCATCGGCCGGCCCATGAAGGTAACGGCGATCCCTGCCGCCGCCAGCCTCTCGGCCAGCCGGTCCAGTGCGGCGCAGAAGGTGCGGAGCCCCTTGCGCTCCTCCAGCCGCCCGAAGAACGCGATCTCGGCGATCGGCGACACCGTGCGGACGGGCGCCGGTGCGTCGGCCGCCGCGAACTTCGCCGTGTCCGGCTCGAAGAGCCGGGCCGTCGGCATGACGTATTGCTGCAACAAGACTTGGTCCGGCAGCCGCCAGCCGTCGCTCCGCGTCGCCTCGATCAGGTAGCGGCTCGGCCCCCACAGCAGGTCGGCGCTGCGCACCGACAGGAACTCCGCCCAATCGAAGGCGGCGTGGAGCAGCCGGTCCATCGGCTGGCGGTTGAGGCCGAAGGCCCAGCGCGTCGGCCCGTGATGCGCGAGCGCCAGCAGCGTGTCGGCCCAGCCGAGCCCCAGCCGTTTCGCTGCGACCACGAGCATTCCCTCGCCGAGCGTGTCGTTGAAATGGATGATGTCGAAGCGCCGGGAGCGGGCGAACTCGTAGACGAGGTAGGGCACGGCGACCGAGCGCTCGCTGACCGGCCCGGCCAGGTGCCGCACGCTGGCCGGCGAGATCGCGACGAACTCGACGCCGATCCGCCGGTAGGCTTCGATCCACCGGCTCATGTCGGTCTCGGCCCAGATCCCGCCGGTGTAGAAGACCGTCGTCGGGCACCCCATCCCCGCGACCGTCTCGACCAGCCCGGTCGTCGCCGTGCCCAGCCCGCCGTTCTTGAACGGGCCGACCAGCTCGCTGGTGACGAAGAGGACCGACGGCAGGGCTTCGGCCATGGCGCTCCGGCTCAGCGGGAGGATGCGGTGTACGCGGCCAGCATGTCGTCGACCGGGCCGACGCCGACGATCTTGCCGGCCCGCAGCAGGATGGCGCTGTCGCACCAGTCGCGCATGAGGTCAGGGCTGTGCGTCGCCAGCACGACGATGCTGGTGCCGCCCAGCACCGTGGACAGGCGGTCGCGCGCCTTGTTCAGGAAATGGAGGTCGCCGGCCAGGATTCCCTCGTCGATCAGCATGATCTCGGACTGGATGCTGGTCGAGACGGCGAAGGCCAGCCGCGTCCGCATGCCCGCCGAATAGGTCCGGAGCGGCATGTCGAGATAGGGGCCGAGCTCGGTGTATTCGGCGATCTCGGGCGTCAGCGCGATGATCTCGCGCCGCGACAATCCCAGATGCAGGCCGCGCAGGATGATGTTCGCGTATCCCGTGGCCTCGACATTCATCCCGAAGCCGAGGTCGAAGAGCGAGCAGATCCGGCCCGCGATCGCCACCCGCCCCTGGTTGGGCTCGTAGACGCCGGCCATGACACGCAGCAGCGTCGTCTTGCCCGCCCCGTTATGGCCGATCAGCCCGACCCGGGCGCCGTGCTTCAGCTCCAGCGTCACCCCGTCGAGCGCGTGGACGACGACGCGGTTGTTGGCATCGCTGGCCACCGCCCCGCCGGTGCCGCGCCACAGCAGGCTCTTCTTCAGCGAGCGGCTCCCGGCGTTGTAGACCGGGAAGTCGAGATGCACGTCGTGCAGACGAATTGAACCTTGCATGGCGGGCTACAGCCAGAAGGCGATGCGCGCCCGGAAGCGCGCGAAGAAGGGAAAGGTCACGCCCCAGCCGATGACCGCGATGCCGACCCCGCCGACCCAGCTCCACGCATCGGGCTGGCGGCCGACCAGCGGCGCCCGCACCAGCTCGAGCAGGTGATAGATGGGATTGAACTCGACGATTCCCGCGCGGGTCCCGAGCGTCGCCGGCGTCCACAGGATCGGGCTCAGGAAGAAGACGATCTGGATGACGCTGGCGACCAGTGGCGGCACGTCGCGGAACCGCGCGCTCAGCATGCCGAGCAGCAGGACCATCCACACGGCGTTCACGATCCAGAGCAGGAATCCCGGGATGAAGAGGAGCGTGTTCCAGTTCGGCACCAGCGCGAAGATCACCGCGATCGGCAGGTAGATCACGAAATTGTGCCCGAGCACGACGAACTGCCGGAAGATCGTGCGGAAGACATGGGTGCTGAGCGGCAGCTTGATCTGCCGGATCAGCCCCTCCTGCTGCAGGTAGGAGAGGCAGCCGTCCGAGATCAGGTCGGCGAAGCAGCGCCAGAACAGCAAACCCAGCGTCAGGAACGGAAAGTATTCCTGCAGCGACTGGTGCATGATCTTAGAGTAGAGCGTGCCCAGGCCGAAGACCATGACCAGCATGCTGAGGCTGATCCAGAACGGCCCGAGCACCGAACGCGTGTAGCGCTGCCGGATATCCTCCCAGCCCAAACGGGTCCAGAGCCGCCACAGCGAGAGCCCGGCCAGGAGATCGCGGAGACCAAGCTGCCACATCGACGGCGGCGCCAGTGACAGCCACTCGTCGGAAACGAAGGAATTGACCGCCGGCTCACGCGACGGCGAGGTGATGGCCATACGCTTGCCGCGTCCCTGCCCGTGAATGGGGCAGCCTCTTCGCATAACGGGCGCGTGGCGGCAATCGGGGAGTGCCCGAAGCGGGCACTCCCGACCGTTGCCGCATGGCTCTCGCCGCTGCACCGCGAGCGGCGGAGAACGCTTGAATCCTGTGGATGCGCAAGCCACTCTGCCGCCCGCTCGCGCCCGGATCAGCCGCCCCGGCCAGCGAAACCGGTGTCACAAGGCGATGGACCGATGCGAGCGAGTTCGCTCCAGAATCTGATGCGCTGCTACCGCCGCCATGTCGCCGGCAGGCCGCTGGAGACGAAGCCGGCCGCGCTTGTCGTCGCCGTCGGGGCCGGAAGCGACGACGGATTCGACCAGGCCTTTCAGGCCGGGAACTTCCGCTTCGTGCTGGCCGAGCCGGAAGCTCCTGCCTTCGGACCGGCCGATATCGCCATTTGCGGCATGCTGCCCGCAGCAGCGGATGAAATTGCGCGCACCTTCGCCGATCTGAGCGGCCTCCTCGATCCCGCAGGCATTCTTTTCCTGCTGGCCCCGCGTAACGGCGCCGATCCCGACCGCGCGGGCGTCGCGGCGGCCGCGTCCAAAGCGGGGCTGGACCTCGTCGAATCCTGGACCGACGAGCGCGGCGCCTCGCGCGATTTCGTGGCGGTCTTGCGCGCGGCGGGCGCCCCCGCGCCGGTCGCCGCATCCACCGCCGCGGATCACCCCTTCACCGTCGAGAGCACGCCCGAGATGGAGCGCGTCGGCGGCAGCCTGCCCTATCGGGATATTCTCGCGCGGCTCCATCGCGAGCTGGCGCCGGCCCACTACCTGGAGATCGGCATCCGCCTCGGCGCCAGCCTGGTACTGGCGGGCGGGCCCGCCACCGGCGTGGATCCCTTCCCCAAGCTCCGCCACGAGCTGCCCGCGGGCACGCGGGTCGTCGCCAAGGCGAGCGACGATTTCTTCCTGGAGGACGGCGAGGCGCGCCGCGCCGATCTCGCCTTCATCGACGGGATGCATCTGGTCGAGAACGCGCTCAGCGACTTCATGAACGTCGAGCGGTGGTCGCTGCCCGGCGCCGTGGCGGTGATCGACGACATCCTGCCCAATCACCCGGCCCAGGCCGCTCGCAGCCGGCATACCTACGCCTGGACGGGCGACGTCTGGCGGCTCATGAAGATCCTCGAAGCCTACCGGCCGGACCTCTTTCTGCTGCCGCTGGACACCGCGCCCACGGGATTGCTGCTCGTCGCCGGGCTCGATCCCGGAAGCCGCGTCCTGTGGGACCGCTACGACGAGATCGTGACCGCGGCGCTCGCCTGGCCGGGGCCGCCCGAGGAGATCCTCGCGCGCGGCGGCGTGGTGCCGCCCGTCGGCGACGGCTTCGATCGGGTGATGGCGGCACTTCGGGATGCCCGCGCCGGCGGCGCCGCGCCGGCGGAGATCGCCGCCCGGGCGCGCGCGGCGCTGGCGGGCGAGGTCAAGCCGGCGCCCGCGCCGGAAAGTGCCGGCGGCCTGCGCCGCTTCTTCTCGAAGATCGGCGCACTTCTCGGAGCCGGCCGCAACTTCGGCTAGATGCCGATCGCCCGGCAGATCGTCTCGGCGACGCCGGCGGGGTCCTCGAGGACAGTGGCTTGTTCCACGCCTTCCACGGCCGTGGCCTCAGCCGCCGCAAAATAATACGTCGCCTCGTGCCCGGTGGCGCGGTCGATCAGCACGTAGTTGCCGTTGATCCGCTCGTTCGGCGCGATGTAGTGCAGATTACGCCGCTGCAGGCTGTAGAGAACCGTGTGGAACGCCGACCCGACGGCGCCGATCAGCGTCTCGTGCCGGTTCACCACGGCGACCTGCTCGGCGAAGCCGCGAGTCTCGGGGTGAATGATGGCCACACCGCGCTCGCGCAGCACCGCCTCGACCGCCGCCTCGTTCATGATCCTGGTGAAGGCGCTGCCCAGCCGGCTCTTGGAGAGATAGGCCGGCTGGGCGGTCGTCGCACGCGGCGCCCCCACCAGCAGGCGCTCGGCCACCGTCCGCGACACGTCGGAAAGCTGCGGCATCACGTGGCTGCGCGACTGGAACGCCGCCTCGGGCACCACGATCCGCTCGAACCGCGTCGGCCGCGCCGGCCGCACCAGCTGGCCGCGGTCGAGGCCGAGCGCGTCGAGGATCGTCGCGACATAGGGATGCCGCGCCACCAGCTCGTCCGGCGCCAGATCGCCGTGATAGACGAAATGGTCGATACCGTCGGCGAGCTGCGGCACCGCCCACAGCCTGGCCATCGTCTCCACCAGGAAATGGCCGAACTGCCCCATGATCGGCCCGATGTAGTAGGCCGTTCCGCCGACCACAGCCGCTTGGGGTGCCTCGCCTTCGAGCGCGTCCGCTTGCTGGAACGGCCGGAGCCCGTTCGGCCCTCGGAGCACGATCGATCCTGGGACGGCCTGCCGGTCCTCCGCGAACAGGCCCCAGCCGCCCTCGAACAGCGACCGCGGCGGCGGCACGTAGAGTGCGCGTTCTTCCCAGCGCAGGCTGGGCACCGCATCGACGCGATAGATCGCCGTGCCGCCCATCCGGCTCGCCGGCAGGTCGACGGATCTGATGGCGACCGTGGCAGCCCTCAATGCGCTACCGGCCAGGCGCTCTCCCCAAGGAACCGCAGCACCGCCTCGTTGAACTGGCCGGGATCCTGGAGCATCGAGAAGTGGCTGACATTGGGCTGGATCAGCAGCCCGGCGCCGGGAATGAGTTGCGCCATCTCCTCGGTCTGCGACCGCTTGATCGCCTCGTCGTGGTCGCCGTCGACGATCACCACCGGGACTGCTATGTGGCGCAGCAGGTCGGGCGGCAGGTTCGGCTCGGTGTCCCACATCTTCGTGATCGCGGCGAGGAACGCCTCGTACTGTTCGGGCGTGCTCGAGAGCGTCGGGTATTCGTGGCGGCAGCGCTCGATGAAGGCGTTGAAGGTCGCGTTCCGGCCGATATCCTCGCGCACCCCCGCCGGGTTGTAGTTGGCGGCGAAGGCGAAGAGCCCGGCCACCCGATCGGGATGATGGATCGCCAGCTCCAGCCCGGTGATCGCCCCGTCGCTCCACCCGACCACCGCGGCCTTGTCGAGCTTGAGCCGGTCCATCAGCCCGACCACGTCGGAGGCCATCAGCTCGTAGGTGTAGCGCGCCGCCGACCGCGTGCTCCTGCCATGCCCGCGGCTGTCCACCAGCACCACGCGGTAATGCGCCGCCAGCGCCGGCACCTGGTTGCCCCAGTAGTTCATGTTGGCGAGCCCGCCATGGAGCAGGATCACCGGCTTGCCTTCGCCGAACACCGCGTAGTGCAGCTGGATGTCGTTTAGCGGCGCCATCCCCTCCTCGGCCGGCTTCGGCAGGGACGGCGTGGGCGGCAGGTCGAGCCAGCGGGGATGCTCGGCAGCGGCGCCGGCGAGGACCGCCGCCAGCAGCAGCGCGACAAGCCTCACGGGCGCGCCCTCCACTCGGCGAGCGCTTGGTCGAGCTCGCCCTTGAGCGTCCGCCGCTCGCCCGGCGAGACGAACCCCGCCACCGCCAGCGTCCGCCCGTGCGAGGTCAGCAGCAGCCGGTTGGTGTCCTGGCCCGTCTCGACCAGCCGCACGCGCAGCCAGAAGGCCTGGAAGCGCCACAGCCGCACCTCGCCGCGGATGCTGACCCGCTCGACCGTCAGATCGTCGCCGGCCAGCCGCAGCGTCTCGTGCATCCGCCCGCTGCGGTAGCTCACGCGGAAGGCGATATAGAGCAGCAGCACGTCGAGGCCGAAGAAGCCGCAGACCGGCCACGCCCCGGCCCGCACGAACATGATCCCCGAAACGATGCTGGCCAGCGCCAGCACCGCCATCAGCACATGGAACCCGCGCGGCGGCAGGCTGCGATGCGGCCTGACCGTGCTCTGCCAATGAACCGTCGCCGGCGCGATCTCGTCCGCCATCCCCGAAAAGATAAGGCCGAACCGTCCCACGGGGAAGCGGCACCTAATACGGGGACACAATACCTATTTCGCCGCCGCGTGTGCCCCACACCACAGGAAATGCGTGTTGTGTCCCTGTATTATTGCCCGCGACCGCCTGTGAGCACCGGACAGAAATGATTATCGTGTCGGCGCATTGACCCGTGTCGGGCGCCGCCCGGCCCGTGCGTTCTTCGAGCGACACCAACCCAGGAGACAAGCGATGAGCGGCGTGATCCCCTACCTCATGATCGACGGCGCCCTGAAGGCGGCCGAGTTCTACAAGGCGGCCTTCGGCGCGGAGGTCGTCATGGCCCAGCCGCCCGACGACAAGGGCCGGACGATGCATGTCCACCTCCAGATCAATGGCGGCTCGCTGATGATGAGCGACTGCTATCCCGAGCACGGCCATCCGCCGGAGCCGCACAAGGGCTTCAACCTTCTGTTGCCGGTCACCGACATCGACGCGGCCTATAAGCGCGCGATCGATGCCGGCGCGACCGAGGTCATGGCGCCGCAGGACATGTTCTGGGGCGACCGTTACGGCCAGCTGCGCGATCCCTTCGGCGTGCTCTGGGCCTTCAACCAGCCCATCAAGCGCTAAGCCCGAGTCCGCGCGACGCAGAAGATCACCCCGTTCCTCTGGTTCAACGGGCAGGCCGAGGAGGCGGTGACCTTCTACTGTTCGGTCTTCGAGAACGCCGAGACGGTGAGCATCACGCGCTATGGGCCGGGCGGTCCGGGACCGGAAGGAGGCGTCATGGCCGCCACCTTCCGGCTCCTCGGCCAGGAATTCATCGCGCTTGACGGCGGCCCGCAATTCACCTTCAGCCCGGCGGTCTCCTTCATGGTCGTGTGCGATACCCAGGCGGAGATCGACCACCTCTGGGAGAAGCTCGGCGAAGGCGGCAAGCCCAATGTCTGCGGCTGGCTCGACGACAGGTTCGGCCTCACTTGGCAGATCGTGCCAGGCGTGCTGGGAACCATGCTGCAGGACAAGGACCGGGAGCGCGCCGGCCGCGTCATGCGGGCGATGATGCAGATGGCGAAAATCGACATCGCCGGGCTTGAACGTGCCCGGGCCGGGGAGTGAGGCGGCGAAGCGCGTGGCGACACCCCCACCCCGGCCCTCCCCCACTTCGCGGGAGAGGGAGAAATAAGCCCTCTCCCGCTTGCGGGGGAGGGTTGGGTGGGGGTCGCCGATCGAGACCGCGCTCTAAGCGCCGTCCCTGCGCCCCTACCGCCGGGCATGACCCTTCTCTACGATGCCGGACGGCCGGCCGGCATCGGCACTGGATGAGCCGACTGAGGGCCTCGCGTCCGGCCGCGAAAGGACATTGCCATGGGGTATCGCTCGCAATCCCTGCTCCTGATCCCGGCTGCGCTTGCGCTGGCGGCGGCCGCGCCGGCGCCGCACCCGGTCGGGATCGACGATGTGCTGTCGCTCGGCGAGGTGACGCAGCCGCAGGTGTCGCCCTCGGGCGATTCCGTGCTGTTCCAGGTCGCCAAGGCCAATCGCGATTCCGACCAGCCCGAGACCCACATATGGCGCGCGCGCTGGGACGGCAGCGATGCGCGCCCGCTGACCTCGCGCCCCAAGGAGAGCGAGACCGACGCGCGCTGGAGCCCGGACGGCAGATGGGTCACCTTCCTGTCGGACCGCGGCGGCGAGGACGGCATCTCCCAGCTTTGGCGCATGAGCGCCGACGGCGGCGAGGGCGAGAAGCTGGCCAGCCTGCCGGGCGGCATCGATTCCTATGCCTGGTCGCCCGACGGCAGGTCGATCGCCCTCATCGTGCGCGACGCGAAGCCCAAGGAAGCGCCCGACGCACCCAAGCCGATCGTCATCGACCGCTTCCAGTTCAAGCAGGATATCGAGGGCTATCTCGGCACCGACCGCCGCCATCTCTGGCTCCTCGACGTGGCGACGAGCCGCACGACCCAACTGCTCGACGGCGCTCACGACGAGGCGATGCCCGCCTTCTCGCCGGACGGAAGGACCATCGCCTTCGTCAGCAAGCGCGAGCCGGATCCGGACCGGACCGACGACTACGCGATCTGGCTGGTCGAGGCGCATGCCGGCGCCGTGCCCAAGGCGCTCACTCATTTCGAGGGCGATGACGGCGATCCCGAGTGGGAAAGCCCGCCCGCCTGGAGCCCCGACGGGCGCGAGATCGCCTATCTCCATGGCGGGCCGCCGAAGCTTATCGAATATGGCGTGCACAGTCTTGCCGTGGTGCCGGTCTCGGGCGGCGAGCCGCGCCTGCTGACGCCGACGCTCGACCGCAATGTCGGCCATCCCGCCTTCTCGCCGGACGGCAGGGAGATCCGCTTCCTGATCGAGGACGACCGCGCCGTCAGCCTCGCCTCGATCCCGCGCAGCGGCGGCACGCCTCGCATCCTGGCCGGCGGCCGCCGCGTGGTGCTGGATTTCTCGGAAGGCAAAACCGGCCGCACGGCGCTGCTCAGCGGCGATCCGGCGACGCCTCAGCGCATCGTCGGGCTCGAGGGCGGCGGCGAGCACGTCGTGGCCGATCCCGACGCCGCCTGGCGGGCCGCGGTCGCGGTGGCCCCGGTGCGCGACATCGCTTTTCCGAGCCGCGACGGGACCGAGATCCACGGGTTCCTGCTGACCCCGCCGGGGGCTGCCCCACCGGGTACTACCAACACGAAATCGCTCCCGACGATCCTGGCGATCCATGGCGGCCCGCAGGAGCAGGCCGATGACCGCTTCGACCACAATGTCGACTATTACCTGAGCCTGCAGCTGCTGGCCGGCCACGGCTACGCGGTGCTCATCGCCAACCCGCGCGGCAGCACCGGACGCGGCGAGAAATTCGCGGCCGGCATCTATGCCGATTGGGGCCACAAGGATGCCGAGGACGTGCTCTCCGCCGTCGATTGGGCGGTCAAGGAGGGGATCGCCGATCCCGCCCGTCTCGGCATCGGCGGCTGGAGCTATGGCGGCATGCTGACCAACTACGTGATCGCCCAGGACCAGCGCTTCAAGGCGGCGACCAGCGGCGCCGGAATCAGCAACATCCTCGCCGGCTACGGCACCGACGAATATATCCGCGACTACGAGCACGAGCTGGGCAAGCCCTGGGTCGACACCACGACCTGGGAGAAGGTTTCCTTCCCCTTCCTGCATGCCGACCGCATCGCCACGCCCACGCTCTTCATGGGCGGCGACAAGGACTTCAACGTGACGCTGCTCAACCAGGAGCAGATGTACCAGGCGCTGCGCAGCCAGAACATCGAGACAAGGCTCGTCATCTACCCCGGCAGCTTCCACGTGCAGACCCGGCCGAGCTACATCGCCGACCGCAGCACGCGCGATCTCGCCTGGTTCGACGCGCATCTGGGGATGGCGGCCGTGAAGGGCCCGGTCGCAGGGCCGGGACCCGATCAGCCCGGCGGCGAGCGGCCGCT
>DATGFU010000726.1:0-1669 GCA_035308865.1 Allostellaceae bacterium
CAGCCCGAGGAATACCCCGTGGAGGCGCTGGGGCGGCTCCTGAGCGGCGCTGCGACCGCGATCCAGGACAAGGTGCAGGCGCCGCTCTCGATGTGCGCCCAGTCCGTCCTGGCCGGAGCCACGCTGGCGGTCCAGGGGCACGCCGACATCGTCTTGCCCACGGGCCAGGGCCGCCCCCTCTCGTTGTTCCTCGTCTCGGTCGCCGCCAGTGGCGACCGCAAGTCGGCATGCGACTGCGAAGCCCTGCTTCCGATCCGTGCGCGCGAAAAGGAGCGGCAGACGGAATATTGGAGGGAGCTGCCGAAGTACCAGAACCAGAAGGCCGCCTACGACAGGCTGTACGCCGATACGCTCAAGAAGGCCAAAGGTGACCCCGGCTCGATCGCCGCAGCGCTAGAGGCGCTCGGGGCTATGCCGCGGGCGCCGCTGAATCCGCTCCTGACGGCACCCGATCCGACGTTCGAGGGGCTCGTGAAGCTGCTGGCGGAGGGACAGCCGAGCGTCGGCATCTTCTCCGCGGAAGCTGGCCAGTTCATCGGCGGCTACGGCATGAGCGAGGAGCGCAAGATCGCGACAGCGGCCGCCATCTCGTGCCTGTGGGACGGCGAGCCCGTTCGGCGGGTGCGGGCTGGCGATGGCATCACCTACTTGCAGGGGCGGCGGATCTGCGCACACCTTATGGCCCAGCCCGGCGTGATGGCCGAGTTCCTCGCCGATCGGATCCTCCTCGACCAGGGGCTGCTCTCGCGAATCCTGCCGGCCGCGCCGGTGTCACTGGCGGGGACGCGGCTTTGGCACGAACCGAAGCCGGAAAGCCTCCGCGACCTGGAATCGTATCGCCAGCGCTTCTCGGCAATCCTTGAAACTCCGATGCCGATCGCGTCGGGAACACGCAATGTGTTGGCGCCGCGGCAGCTGCCGCTGTCGACGGCGGCGCGTCAGGTCTGGGTGAAGTTCAGCGACCATGTCGAGGGCGAGCTGGGAGATGACGGGCCGCTCGCGCCGATCCGTGGCTTCGCCAGCAAGCTCCCGGAGCATGCGGCCCGCCTGGCTGGGGTGATCGCGCTCGCGGATGACCTTTCGGTCAACAAGGTCGGCGCCGAGCAGATGGAGGCGGGAATCGTGGTCGCCCAGTTCTACGCCGCGGAGGCGATTCGGCTCTTCGAATGCGGCCGCATCGACCCGCAGCTCCTGGATGCGCAACGGGTCCTCGACTGGTTACGCCTCGTTTGGAAGCATCCGGCCGTGTCGCTTCCCGACATTTACCAGCTCGGCCCGAACTCGATCCGGTGCAAGGAAAAGGCCTCGAAGATCGTGCGGGTGCTGGAAGACCACGGATATCTGGTGCGCATCCCTGGGGGAGCGGTCTGCGGCGGGAAGCCTCGCCGCGAGGCGTGGGCCATCGTGCAAGAAGGCTGATCAATGCGCGCCTACCGAAAATTCGACGCGCGCGCAGCCCGGCAGGAGGCCGAAGCAGGAAATGCCGCTAACGCCGCTAATCCTGCTAACGCCCCGGCTGCACATGAACAGGGCGCGAACTTAGCGGCTTTAGCGAGCTTAGCGGCGGGTGATGCCGCGTCCACCGACGAGCACGGTCTCCAGGCTGAAGAGAATGCTGCGGACATCGACGGTGGTCGCGCCGCCGCCCCGCGTGCGTGGGCAGCGGGTG
>DATGFU010000727.1:0-4340 GCA_035308865.1 Allostellaceae bacterium
GGCGAGATCTGCACGGCGGTCACCTTGTATTCGGGACAGTTGGTCGCCCAGTCGGAATAGTCGGTCGTGATCACGTTGGCCTGCGTGTCGGGGTGATGGAACGTCGTGTAGACGACGCCCGGCGCCACGCGGTCGGTGATCCTGGCGCGCAAGGACGTCTCGCCGGCGCGGCTCTGCAGCCGCACCCAGTCGCCCTCGCGCACGCCGCGCTGCTCGGCGTCGTGCGGATGGATCTCCAGCACGTCCTGGTCGTGCCACACCACGTTCTCGGTGCGTCGCGTCTGGGCGCCGACATTGTACTGGCTGAGGATGCGGCCGGTGGTCAGCAGCAGCGGGAAGCGCGGACCGACCTTCTCGTCGGTGCCGACATATTCGGTGATGATGAACTTGCCCTTGCCGCGGACGAAGCCGCCGATATGCATCACAGGCGTTCCCTCCGGCGCCTTCTCGTTGCACGGCCACTGCACCGAGCCCATCTCCTCGATCTTGGCATAGGAGACGCCGGCAAAGGTCGGGGTCATCTTCGCGATCTCGTCCATGATCTCGGACGGATGGTCGTAGTGGATCGGGAAGCCCATCGCCTTGGCGATGTCGAGCGTGACCTCCCAGTCGGCCTTGCCGTTCTTCGGCGGCATGACCTTGCGCACCATGTTGATGCGGCGCTCGGCATTGGTGAACGTCCCGTCCTTCTCGAGGAAGGTCGAGCCCGGCAGGAAGACATGCGCGTAGTTCGCGGTCTCGTTCAGGAACAGATCCTGGACGACCACGCATTCCATCGATTCGAGTCCATGGGTGACGTGCTTGGTGTCGGGATCGGACTGGACGATGTCCTCGCCCTGCACGTAGAGCCCCTTGAACGAGCCGTCGATCGCGGCGTCGAACATGTTGGGGATGCGCAGCCCGGGTTCCGGATCCAGGTGAACGCCCCACAGCGCCTCGAAGGACTCGCGGACCGATTCCGTCGCGACATGGCGATAGCCCGAGAACTCGTGCGGGAACGAACCCATGTCGCACGAGCCCTGCACATTGTTCTGGCCGCGCAACGGGTTCACGCCGACTCCCGGACGGCCGATATTCCCGGTCGCCATGGCGAGGTTGGCGATCGCCATCACCGCGGTCGAGCCCTGGCTGTGCTCGGTGACGCCGAGGCCGTAGAAGATGGCGGCGTTGCCGCCGGTGGCGTAGAGCCGGGCGGCGCCGCGAACCAGCTCGGCCGGCACGCCGGTGACCGCCTCGACCGCCTCCGGGCTCCGCTCCGGCTGCGAGACGAACGCGGCCCAATCGGCGAATTCGTCGGGATCGCAGCGCTCCCGCACGAACGGCTCGTTCACCAGGCCCTCGGTGACGATGACATGGGCGAGCGCGGTCAGGATCGCCACGTTCGTGCCGGGCCGCAGCGGCAGGTGATACTGCGCCTCGGTATGTGGTGTCCGCACGATGTCGATACGGCGAGGATCGATCACGATCAGCTTTGCGCCCTGGCGCAGCCGCTTCTTCAGCCGCGAGGCGAAGACCGGGTGGCCGTCGGTCGGGTTGGCGCCGACGATCACGGCGACATCCACATCCTCGACGGAGTCGAAATCCTGCGTGCCGGCCGAGGTGCCGAAGGTCGTGCTCAGCCCATAGCCGGTCGGGCTGTGGCAGACGCGGGCGCAGGTGTCGACGTTGTTGTTGCCGAAGCCGGCGCGGACCAGCTTCTGCACGAGATAGGTCTCCTCGTTGGTGCAGCGCGACGAGGTGATGGCGCCGATCGAGCTGCGGCCGTATTTCGCCTGGATCCGCTTGAACTCGGAGGCGACCCGGCCGATCGCCTCTTCCCACGAGACCTCGCGCCACGGGTCGTTGATGTTCTCGCGGAGCATCGGCTTGAGGATGCGCTCGCGATGGGTGGCATAGCCCCAGGCGAACCGGCCCTTGACGCAGGAATGGCCGCGATTGGCCTTGCCGTCCTTGTAGGGGACCATTCGCACGAGCTCGTTGCCGCGCATCTCCGCCTTGAAGTTGCAGCCGACGCCGCAATAGGCGCAGGTCGTGACGACCGAATGCTCCGGCAGGCCGATATCGATCACCGACTTCTCGGACAGCGTGGCGGTCGGGCAGGCCTGGACACAGGCGCCGCAGGATACGCATTCCGAGGACAGGAAGCCCTCGTCCATGCCGGCGGCGACGTTGGACTCGAAGCCGCGGCCCTGGATGGTCAGCGCGAAGGTGCCCTGGGTCTCCTCGCAGGCCCGCACGCAGCGCGAGCAGACGATGCATTTCGACGGATCGAAGGTGAAATACGGGTTTGACTCGTCCTTCTCGAGGCCGAGATGGTTCTCGCCGGCATAGCCGTAGCGGACCTCGCGCAGACCGACCTCGCCGGCCATGTCCTGCAGCTCGCAATCACCATTGGCGGCGCAGGTCAGGCAGTCGAGCGGATGGTCGGAGATGTAGAGCTCCATCACCCCGCGGCGGATCTTCTTGAGCCGCTCGGTCTGGGTCGACACGACCATGCCGGGCGCGACCGGAGTGGTGCAGGAGGCGGGCGTGCCGGGCCGGCCGGCGATCTCGACGAGGCACAGCCGGCAGGATCCGAAGGCGGCGACCGAGTCCGTCGCGCACAATTTCGGCACCTTGATCCCGGCGTCCATCGAGGCGCGCATGATCGAGGTGCCTTCCGGCACCGTGACCGTCTCGCCGTCGATCGTGAGCGTGACCGGCCGGGCGGCGGCCTTGATCGCCGGCGTGCCGAAATCGATCTCGTGAACCAGAGACATGAAGCCTCTCCCTACTCCGCCGCGACCGGCACCATCCGACCCCGGAAATCCTCCGGAAAGTGGCGGACGGCGCTCATCACGGGATATGGCGTGAAGCCGCCCAAAGCGCAGAGCGACCCCAATTTCAAAGTATTACACAGATCCTCAAGCAGCGCGAGATTGGATCCAACGCGCTCGCCATTCCGGATACGATCGATCACCTCGACCCCCCGGGTCGAGCCGATGCGGCAAGGCGTGCATTTGCCGCAGGATTCGATGGCGCAGAACTCCATCGCGAAGCGCGCCTGCCGCGCCATGTCGACCGTATCGTCGAAGATCACAACGCCGCCGTGGCCGATCAGTCCGTCCTTCTGCGCGAAGGCCTCGTAGTCGAACGGCGTGTCGAAGAGGGCGCGGGGGAAATAGGCGCCGAGCGGCCCGCCGACCTGGACCGCGCGCACCGGCCTTCCGCTAGCCGTGCCGCCGGCGATGTCGTCGACCAGCTCGCCAAGAGTCATGCCGAACGCGGCCTCGCAGAGGCCGCCATACTTAACGTTCCCGGCGAGCTGTATCGGCATTGTCCCGCGCGAGCGGCCGAAGCCCAGATCCTTGTAGTGGTGGGCGCCCTCCGCGAGGATCACCGGCACCGAAGCCAGCGAGATCACGTTGTTGATGACGGTCGGCTTGCCGAACAAGCCCTTATGCGCCGGCAGCGGCGGCTTGGCGCGGACCTGGCCTCGCTTGCCTTCGAGACTGTCGAGCAGCGAGGTCTCCTCGCCGCAGACATAGGCGCCGGCGCCGACGCGCACCTCGAGATCGAATGCCTTGCCCGAACCGGCAACGTCGGGACCGAGCGCACGGTCGTCGCGCGCCGCCTCGATCGCCGCCTCCATCGCCGCGATGGCATGCGGATATTCGGAGCGGATATAGATGTAGCCCTTGGTGGCGCCCACCGAGAGCCCGGCGATCGTCATGCCCTCGACGAGCACGAATGGGTCGCCCTCCATGATCATCCGGTCCGCAAACGTGCCGGAATCGCCCTCGTCGGCATTGCAGACGATGTATTTGCGGTCGCCGGCCGTCTCCGCGACGGTCTTCCACTTGATGCCCGTCGGGAAGCCGGCGCCGCCGCGGCCGCGCAGGCCCGACTGCAGCACCTCGTCGACCGTGGCCGCGGGGCCGAGCGAGAGCGCCCGTTCCAGCCCGCGATAGCCGCCGGCGGCCCGGTAATCGGCCAGCGACAGCGGATCGACGAGGCCGCAGCGCGCGAAGGTGAGGCGGGTCTGCCGCTTGAGGAAAGGCTGCTCTTCTGTCCGGCCGAGTAGCGTCGCCGGTGGGGGCAAGGAAGGATCGGCGGCATGGGCCAGGACCGCGAGGATACCGGCCTCGTCGATCGGGCCGTAGGCGACGCGGCCGGACGCCGTCGCCACCTCGACCATCGGCTCCAGCCAATGCAGGCCGCGCGACCCCGTCCGGACGATCTCGATCGGCAGGCTGCGGGCACGGGCGGCGGTCTCCAGCGCCGACGCCACCTCGTCGGCGCCGACCGACAGCGAGGCCGCATCCCGCGAGATGTAGAAGCGCAATGTCATGCCAGCCGCA
>DATGFU010000728.1:0-3765 GCA_035308865.1 Allostellaceae bacterium
TGAATTCTCGACGGTGCTGTTGCTGCCGGCGACGGCGATGGCGCTGCCGGTGGCGCCCAAGGCCACGACGTAGCCGGCGTTGTAGACGCTGCCGGCACCCTTGCTGATTTGAATCCCGGTAAATCCGGAAATGTAGGCGCCGGCCTCGTTCTCCACCGCGCCGCCGGCGCTCAGGTAGACGCCGTCGTCGACCGTGCCCAGGATCGTCCCGAAATTCTCGACGGTGCCGGCCGAGCCGCCGATCGAAATGCCGGATTGGGCGCCCTCGATCAACGCCTTGGTGCTGCCGGCGGCGCCGTTGATGACGGTGCCGCCCTGCAACAGGTCGACTCCGGCATAGATCGTTGCTTGGATCGTCGCGAAATTGGCCACGGCGCCCGCGGCGCCGGCGATCCGGATTCCCTCGCCGCCCTTGATCAGCGCGTCGGTGACGCTGGTGCTGCCGTTGGTGACGGCGGCGCCGCCCTCGAAATAGATGCCGTTCGCGGCACCGACGATGCTGCCGTCATTGAAGAGAGTATAGGCATTGGCCGCGCCGCCATGGACCGCGTTGCCCGTGGCGTCGACCACGGCGCTCGCGGTGAACGTCACCGTCGCGAAGGCGGAACTCAGGCCGACATATGTATACGTACCCGAATACGAGCCGCCCGACATGCCCGTGTCCCCCAACGTCCACGACCGATGGCACGAGGCATGACACCTGCCGAAGCGCGGCCCCACGCTCCACAAGGCCTCCCCACATCATCCTACCACCCGCCACCGGCCGCGCCCAGACGGAATTGCCCGAAAAGAGGAATTGCGAAGCGTCGACTGTGCGATCGGCGCGAGGCATCGGACCGGCTGGCTAATCGCCGCGCGCGAGAGCGATCGCGCTCGCCTGTTCGAGGGTCAGCAGGCTTCCTTCGGCCAGGAGTCGCTGCCGCTCGGGCTCGGGCAGGGCGGCCAGGGCGGCAGATGTCGCGTCGCAGGTGGCGCGCTCGGTCGGCTCGCGCTCGGCCTGCTCCGCTGCGTAGTATTGATCGACATAGCCTTGCAGCTTGGCGGCCCGGGTCAGGGCACGGCGCTTGCACGCGGCCAGGGCGAGATGCTGGATCGCCCAGGCGGCGACGAAGGTCTCACCGAGGGCCGGCGCCTCGCGCAGCGCCGAGGCCAGCAGCAATTCGGCCTCCTCGTGAGCCCCGCTCAGCAGCAGGTAAGCGCCGAGGTTGCACGCGATGGGACAGGCGCTCTGGCGATCGCCGGCTGCCTCTGCGGCAGCGAGCGCCTCTCGGCCGGCGCCGATCGCGGCGTCGAGATCGCCGGCGTTGAACAGAAGCTCGGCGATGTTCTGCGAGGCGGAGTAGATGCCCTGCCGGTCGCCGATCGCTCGCGCGATCCCGAGGCTCGCCTCGAAATTTTGCCGCGCCGCGGCATTGTCGCCGGCAGTCAGCCCGGCCACGCCCAGAGAATTCAGCACCGACGCCAGAGTCTTCGTTCGGCCGGCCGGTGCTGCGATCGCTCTGCACTCTTCGAGCAGCGTCTTCGCCTCGTCGACCGTGGCCGGAGCGAGCAAGCGCGAGGCCAGCAATGCCTGTGCACGGGCGAGCAACAGGGGCTCGCCTGCTGCGCGGGCGAACTCTTGGCCCTGCCTGACGTCATCCAGACCGGAACGCCCGAGGCCGCCCGTCCGTGCCCGCCGGCCCAGGATGCGCGCCGCGACCGCTGGTGGCGTGTCGGCGGTGAGGTGGACCGTCGCGCGGTCCAGGAGGCGCATCATCTCGGGACGCAGCGACAGCTCGAGCCAGAGCCGGCCGCTCCAGGCAAGCAGCTCCAGGCCGAGCGCGCCATCGCCCGAGGGCCCCAGCGCCCATTCGAGGGCGCCGCGCAAATTGTCGATCTCGGGACCGTGGATGGCGAGCCAGGTGGCCGTCGGCTCGGTCTCGTAGGACGCCTCCGCGGCCCGCAGCATCGCGACGAGATGATTGGCGAGCCGCCGCGGCCAGTCGGACTCGCCGGCCTCGGCCAGCCGTTCGGCGGCGTAGGCGCGAGTCGATTCGAGAAATCGGTAGCGGATCTCGCTGCCGGTGGCGTCGGTGGTGACGAGCGACTTCTCGACCAGGGAGGCGAGCAGGTCGAAGACCTCCCAGTCCTCGATCGGGTCGCCGGCGATCACCTCCGTGGCGGCGTCGAGGGTCCAGCTCCCAGCGAAGACCGAGAGCCGGCGCATCGCCGCGCGCTCCACCTCGTTGAGGAGATTGTAGCTCCAATCGATCAGCGCACGGAGCGTCTGCTGCCGCGGCAGCGCCGTCCGGCTGCCGCCGGTGAGCAGGCGGAAGCGGTCGTCCAACCGTGCCAGGAGCTGGGCCGGCTTCAGCATCTTCAGGCGCGGCGCCGCCAGCTCGATGGCGAGCGCGATGCCGTCGAGGCGGCGGCAGATCTCGGATACCGGCGACGCCTCCGCGTCGGTCAGCTCGAACCGGCCGAGCGCAGCGGCCGCGCGCTCGACGAACAGGCGAACCGCCGGGAATTGAAGCGCCTCCTCCGCTGTCGGGGACTGGCTCCCTGGCGGCGCCGCGAGGACCGGGAGCAGATAGGTCTGCTCGCCCGCGACGCCCAGGCCTTCGCGGCTGGACGCCAGGATCGAAACCTGAGGACAGGCCGGCAGCAGCGCCGATGCCAGCGCCGCGGCACCACCCACGAGGTGCTCGCAGTTGTCGAGGATCAAGAGCAGCCGTCGCTGCCTCAGAAAGCCGGTCAGAAGCTCGGTCATGCCGCGGTTGGGCGCGGCGGCAAGGCCGAAGAGTCCCGCGACGCATTCGGCCACCTGCGGCGGTTCGGTCAGCGGCGCCAGCTCGGCCAGCCAAACGCCGTCGGGGTACCGCTCCAGCGTCTCGGCTGCGACCTGGAGCGACAGCCGGGTCTTGCCGAGGCCGCCTGTCCCGACCAGCGTGACCAACCTGCCGTGTTCCAGGAAGGCGGCAACCTCCGCCAGCTCCCGCTCGCGGCCGACGAAGGAGGTCATCTGCTCCGGCAGGTTGTGGGGAACCCCACCAAGCGAGACCAGCGGGGGGAAATCGGCGGGAAGGCCGGGCGCCACGAGCTGGTGGACCTGCTCGGCGTGGGTGAGATCCCTGAGCCGGTGCTGTCCGAGATCGATCAGCGCGGTGTCGGGCGGCAGAGCCGACCGGACCTGGATCGCGGCGGCGCCCGTGACGAGAACCTGCCCGCCATGCGCGATCGCCAGAAGGCGGGCGGTGCGGTTCAGCGCCTGTCCGAAGTAATCGCCGTCGCGCGCCTGCACTTCGCCGGCATGGACGGCCATCCGGACGCGGATGCCGCCGACAGCGGTGAAATCCTGCTCTGCGAGCGTCAGCTGCGCGGCGAGGGCAGCCCCCAGCGCCGCGGACGGCCCGGCGAAGGCGACGCAGAAGGCGTCGCCCATCGTCTTGAAGACATGGCCGCCGCTCGCGACAAAGAGCGACCGCAACACCCGGTCGTGGTGCGCCACGGCCGCCTCCATCGCCGAAGGCAGACGCTCCCAGCGCTGGGTGGAGCCCTCGATATCGGTGAACAGGAAGGCCAGCGACCCGCTGCCGAAGGGCGTACCGGTGACCGAGGCGGCGATCGTGGCGTCCATCCTGAATCGGAAACGAGCTCGCTGCGTCTGGCAGCGCCCAGTCTAGCAAAGCCTCCGGACGATGGGCAGATGGAATGGCCCCGGCTGGAATGGCCCCGGCCTGGGCCGCGCGGCCGTCCGCCTCCTTCAGCTATGGAAGTCGCTGGCGG
>DATGFU010000729.1:0-2059 GCA_035308865.1 Allostellaceae bacterium
CCACCAGAAGAAAAGGAGACCCGTCATGGCCTGGAAAGCACCGAAGATTGTCGAAGTCGCGCTCGGCGGCGAGATTAACAGCTACGTTTGCGCCCGCCTGAAGTAAGCTCGCGACCAATCGACGAAGACGAAAACGGCGGCCGTCGGATATACGGCCGCCGTTTTGCTGCGCGTGCGAAGGAAACTCAGCGCGAGTAGAACTCGACCACGAGGTTCGGCTCCATCTGCACCGGATAGGGCACGTCCGAGAGCTTCGGCGCCCGCACGAACCGGCCCTTGAGCGCGGCGGTGTCGACCTCGAGATAGTCGGGTGTGTCGCGGTCCTTGGCAGTGATGGCGCCCAGCACCACGGTCAGCTGCTTCGACTTGTTGCGGATCTCGATCTGGTCGCCGTCGCGCAGCTGGTAGGATGGGATATTGACCCGCTTGCCGTTGACCAGCACATGGCCGTGATTGACGAACTGGCGGGCGGCGAACACGGTCGGCACGAATTTCAGGCGGTAGACCGCCGCGTCGAGCCGGCGCTCCAGCAGCTCGATCAGGTTCTCGCCCGTGTCGCCGCGGCGGCGCACTGCCTCCTCATAGAGCCGGCGGAACTGGCGCTCGCCGATATTGCCGTAGTAGCCCTTGAGCTTCTGCTTCGCCATCAACTGCGTGCCATAATCCGACGGCTTCTTGCGGCGTTGGCCGTGCTGGCCGGGCCCGTATTCGCGGCGGTTGAGCGGCGACTTGGCACGGCCCCACAGATTGACGTTGAGGCGGCGATTGATCTTGTACTTGGATTCCTGGCGCTTGCTCATGCGTGCTCCGGCCTCTCGAGGAGGCTTGCGAGGTTGTTGTCCCGGTAGTCCCGTCTCGGCACCCGACCATCGGGCGGAGCGGGCGGGACGGCCAAAACCGTCCGCATTCCCGGAAATCGAAGGGGCGCGACTATACGGAGCGGGGGCGCGGTGTCAACGGGGGGCTGGGGCGAATCTCCCTCTCCCGCTTGCGGGGGAGGGCCGGGGTGGGGGTGCCCGCCTCAAGCACGCTGCCCACCACCGAGCGGGCCGGTGCAGCGAAGCTCGAGCCCCCGACATAGCGGCTGTGGAGACCCCCCCACCCAACCCTCCCCCGCAAGCGGGAGAGGGCTCGTTCCTCCTGCCCGAGCAATTCTCTAGTGTGGCGATTCCGAAATTCGCCCATTCTCGTGGCGGGCTCCGAGCGAATTTCGGAATCTCCAGCCACACTAGCAACTTTATGAATCTAGTGTGCTTTTCGGATTTGAAGTTCGCAACCGGGCCCGACCGAGAGATGTTGCGAACTTCAAATCCAGCACACTAGTGCCGCACCGAATCCAGCCGCAGCAGCAGGTAGTCGGCGTCGGCGTGGTCGAGATCCCCGGGGTTGGACAGGATGCGCTCCAGCACGGCCCGCTGGAAGCTGCGGCGGTCCCATTCCCGACCCTCGGCGGAGGTGTCGCGGTGGATCTCGAGGGCGGTGCGCAGCGCCTCGATCAGCCGCGGCGGCAGGCCGGCCTTCTCGTGCAGCGATTTGAGGCCGCGCGGCCCGGCGTCGTAGATCAGCACGCGCGCGTTCTCGATCGGCACGCCGGCCAGCGCCGCCATCGCCGTCTCGTAGAGCTCGATATCGCCGGTGCAAAGCGCCCGCAGGATCAGCGACGGCGACAGCCGCCCCGCCTCGTTGAGATAGGCGACCAGCCGCTCGACATTATCGCCCTCGGTGCGCTCGGCGAGCACGTCCATCGCCATCTCGTCGAGCGTGCGCAGCACCATCTGGGTGATCACCGCCTCGGGCAGGTCCGGGTTGCGCTGAAAATATTCGATCAGCGACAGGGCGCTGAACTGGCGCAGCCGCTCTGCGATATGCGCGCCGAGCTGGGGATGGCGCCGCAGGATCTCGGCCACCGTGACATTGGCGCCGAACCGGCCGGCGACCCATTCCAGCATCGCCGCATCGAGATCGGCGCCGGGGTTGGCGACCAGCGTCGCCACGGCGCGGCTGTTGTCGGTCTGCACCAGGGCCGCGGCGATCCTCGCCGGCACCTCCTCGCGCGACG
>DATGFU010000730.1:0-5251 GCA_035308865.1 Allostellaceae bacterium
TGTTCTCGACCACCGCTGTGGTGCCGCCGCGCTTGTCGACGGCTTCCCACACGAGCTCGCCGGTCTTCCCATCCTTCGCATAGCCTTCGGCCGTGGCCGTGCCCGAGAAGTAGCCAACGCCTTTGTTGAAGGCTCTGGAGACGATCCCATACGCGGTTCCGGCATAGGGCGCGTAAGTCGCCACGGTGTTGAGCGTCGTATCCGGCTGGGTTTCGTCGGTGATCGCAAGGCGGAGGCGGAGCGTCGCCGGCGTCGGCTGCGTCACCATTCGGCAATGCGCGCTGAGCGCGTCGTAAAGATCGGAGTGAAAAGTGTTCGCCAGATCCGTTCGCTGGTCCTGCGGCACGGATTGCAGCGCCGAGTTCGGTCCGGCCCAGATCTCCACGGGATCGAGCATGATCTGGGTGTAGGTCTTAAAGTCTGTCTTGGGATTGCGGTAGACGAGCGCCGGCTGGTCGGTCCCGCCGGGCTGCAGCAGCGACGGCTGCGGCAGGAAACTGGCCACCGGCTTGACGTCCGTGATCTGGGTGGTGCCGCCCTGGATGAATTCGTTGGCCTCTGTACCGACGTCCCTGTTCGAATTGCAGGCGCCGAGGATCGCGACAGCGGCGAGGAAGAGGGCGCCGGTAGGGGAAACCCGCCGCGTGCAGTTCGGCAGCAATTTGCTGGTCGTCATCTCGTGGCTCCCCTTGCCGATCGAGTCAACCCGCCGCTGAGATCCGGGTCGCTGCTTTTCTACCCAGCCTAATCAGCCGGACCCTCCGGTGAAAGTGTCGGCAGGTACGTAACAGTAACCACAGCTCAGCGCCGCGCCGTCCCGACCCTGTCCCGGCCGGCCATCCAGCTCGCGAGCTCCGCCGGCGTGAGCGCCTTCGAGAAAAGATAGCCTTGCGCCGCGTGGCAGCTCAGCTCCGCCAGCAGGCGGCACTGGTCCTCGGTCTCGACACCCTCCGCGACGACCTTCAGCCCCAGGCTCTGGCCGATCCGGACGACCGCGGTCGCGAGCGCCAGCGCGCTCGCATCGCGGCTGAAGTCCCGCATGAAGCTGCGGTCGATCTTGACCTCCGTGACCGGGAAGCTCGACAGGCTCGACAGGCTCGAGAACCCGGTGCCAAAGTCGTCGACCGAAAGCCCGACGCCAAGTCCGCGCACCGCCCGGATGGTATCGAGAGTCCCGGCGCTCCCGTCCATCATCACGCCTTCCGTGATCTCGATCGTCAGCCGCTGCGGCGGCAATCCGTACTCGCGCAGCAGGCCGCCGATCGTCTCCGGCAGGTGGCACTTGCGGAACTGCGTCAGCGACAGGTTGACCGAGACCGCAGGGATGGCGACGCCGTTGACGATCCATTCGGCCATCTGTCGGCACGCCTCGCGGAGCGACCAGATGCCGATCGCCTCGATCTGGCCGATGTCCTCGGCCAGAGGGATGAAGCGGTCCGGCGGAATCCAGCCGAGCACCGGATCGTTCCAGCGCGAGAGCGCTTCGACACCGAAGATCCCGAGCGTCCTGGGATCGACCTGGGGCTGGTAGCGGAGCTCCAGCGCCTCATCGGCGATCGCCTTGCGAAGCGCGGCGCCGAGCACCAGCCGCTCCTGCACCACCCTGTCCATTTCCGGGCTGAAGAAATAGTACGTGCCACGGCCCGCGGCCTTGGCCCTGGACAAGGCGGTATCGGCACGCTTGAGCAGCGTGCTGCCGTCGGTACCGTTCTCGGGAAAGAGGCCTATGCCGATGCTCGCCGAGAGGGCAAGCGATACGCCGGCAATGTCGAGCGGCTCGGCCAGCACCTGGAGCGCCTTGTCCGCCCGCGACGACGCCTTATCGGCGGTGCATTCGGGCAACGCCATCAGGAACTCGTCGCCGGTGAAGCGATAGACGGCTTCCCCTGGGCCGAGCACCGAGCGCAAGCGATGGGCGACCTCGACCAGCAGCTTGTCGCCGGCCGAGTGGCCCAGCGCTTCGTTCACGCCTTTGAACCGGTCCATCCCGATGAAGAAGAAGGCGGCGCTCCCGCCGCGAAGGTATCCGGCGATATCCTTCTGGAAGCGCGAACGGTTCGGCAAGCCGGTGAGCGCATCGAAATGGGAAAGCTGTGCAATCTGCTGCTTGGCCCGGTGACGCTCGATGGCGATCATGCAGAGGTGGAGGCAGGTTTCCACGATCTGCTCGTGCCATGGGGTCGGCCCGCAATTGTCGCGATAATAGAACGCAAAGGTGCCGAGCACCCGGCCGTCGGGACGTTTGATCGGCGACGACCAGCAGGCCTTGAGTTCCTCGGGCAGGCCGATCGCCTGATAGGGCGCCCAGAGCGGGTCGGACGCTATGTCGAGCACCTTGACCGGCTCGCCGCGGAAGGCCGAGGTGCCGCAGCTCCCCACCCCTTCGCCGATCTCAGCACCGTCGATCGCGGCGCAATACGCCGCGGGCAGCCTGGGCGCGGCGAGCGGCCGCAGCCTGCCCTCGTCGTCGATGAGGATGATCGATGAAACGACCTCGGGCGCCATGATCTCCACCTGCTTGCACAGATGGTCGGCGACGCCGCGCAGCGGCATTTCACTCGTCAGCGCTTCGAGCACGTTGCGCCGAAGCAGCTCGAGCTGCGCGTCCTTGGTCGTGTCGGCCACGAGCATCAGGACATTGCGAACAACCCCGCCGGTGTCCCGGATGGGGTTGACGCTTGCGAGCAGCCTGATCTCCCGGCCGTGCTTGTGGCGCGCCAGAAACTCCTCGTTGAACCTTCCGGTCTCGCGGATCTTGCGCCGCACGCGAGCCACAACGTCCAGATCGGCCCGTTCCTTCGCCAGGAACTCGATCGGCATCCGTCCGACGGCCTCCGATATCTCGTAGCCGAGCATGTCGGTGAAGGCCGGGTTGACGTAGATGATCCGCAACGCCTCATCGAGGAGCACGACTGCGCGATCCGCCGCATTCACGACGATCGACAGGCGGCGGAGCTGCTCGAGGCTCCCGTCGTCGTCCGACATGTCGTGAAGCACGGCTACATGTCGACGCCGACCCTCTACGAGAGCCTCGGTCACCCGGAGGAGGGCGCCGACCTCGCTGCCGTCCTCGCGTCGGACGACGATCGGCTCGGGTTGCTCACGAGTCCAGCGGCCGGACGGCGCGGCACAGTTGTGGTCCGCGACGCGCAGCATGCTCGACCAGAGAGGCTCCGCCTCCTTCCCGAGCACCTGGTCGCGCCGGAGCCTCCAGAGCCGTTCGGCCGCCGCGTTGAAGAACGTGACATGATCGTCGTCGACCAGCACGACGGCGTCCCGTATCGCGCCGTCGACGATCTCTTCCAGGGACTTCGCAAGCGCGACGCCCGCCTGGGCGTCCGTACCCGATGTCATCGCTGGGCCACTGCAAGCTTAACGAGCAGTGTATATGAACTCATTTTCTCTAAAGGTGCAATGGCGGCCTATCAGTGAATGCCTGCCCGATCATCTGCAGCTTAGAGCCGGCGATAAATCCGGCGCAATCAGCAATTTAGCGAGCCTGCCGATACGTTCCCGTGGCGAGCAGACGACACGCCGCTCGTGTCCTGGTCTCTAACCGCCGTCTCGTCTGGGTGCGAGCCACGTGACGAGGTCCCAGGCATTGCGGATGGCGACGAGCAGCAGGATCGTCGCCGCGACGGCGATGCCGTAGGACGCTTCGACCGGGGCGGTCCAGGACGCCAAGGCGGAAGCGCCGAGACCCAGGTAGACGATGGCGGGTGTGACCGCATAGCACCAGATGTCGGACCAATGCGGCGGCGCCGCGATCCGCCCGCTGCGCATGCGAACCGCGATCACCGAGGCATAGACAAACCCGGCGGCGGCACAAGCGGTGATGATGGTGGCGCTCACATTCGGCATCAAGCCCGGCGCCAGCGCCGTGGCGCTGATCAAGAGCACGATGCCGAACTGGAAGAGGTTCGGCGTCATATAAAGGGCGACGCCGTGCTGGGCCCGCGAGTGCTCGATCCGCGACGTGAGCGTCACCACGACGAAGAGCAGGCCGATCAGCGTCCCGGCTGCCGGGCCGAGGAGCATGTAGAAATTCTGCCAGGGCTGGAACATGACCGGCTCAGCGCAAGGCGCCGTCGGCATGACAGCGCCACGATACGGGGCATCCAGGCCGGCGCGGCGCTAAGGGGCTTCCTTCAATACCGCCTCGATTGCCGAGACGGCCGCCCTGAGGGGCGGCAGATGATGCTGGACGACGTTCCATATCACCGTGTCCGATATCCGATGGTATTCATGCCGCAGGATGTTGCCGATCCCCATGATCTCTGCCCAGGGGGTATGCGGCTGGGTCGCTTGCAACTCGGCGGGAATCCGCCTGGCGGCCTCCGAGATGATCTCGATGCCGCGCTGGATACCATGGCGGAGCAGCCAGTCTCCGTCATAATCCTCGATGCTTTTGCCGCGTGAGGCAGTGTCGATCCCATCGATCGCCTCGATGATCGCCCGCAGCGCCGGGCGAACGAGCCGCGCCGTCAAAAGACCCGCTCGGCCGTGGCTTCGATGCGGCCGCGCAGCAGCGGATCAAGACTGTCCCGGGTCGTCACGTCGACGGGAACGCCAAGCCGCCCTTCAAGGAGCAGACGAATTCCAGCCAACTCGACCAACGAGAACCGGCTGTCGCGGTCGTAATCGATGAAAAGGTCCACATCGCTGCCGGTCGCCGCATCGTCGCGCGCCGTCGATCCGAAAAGATAGAGGGCCGTCGCGCCGAGCGCTCTGATGGCGTCGGCTTGCGCTCTCAAGGCTGCGATGGCGTCGCGTCGTCTCATGACGAGCAGGTTTTATATCCTTCCGGCCGCGTCGGCTATCCTCGTGGTTCCGCCAATGTGCCGCCCGCGGCCTCACGCCGCTGAGTGGAACACCGTGCACGGGGTATACCGGACTCGGCCGTCACAGGGTGCCAGGCAGTCACGGGAGGTCTTTGGAATGCCGCCGCTCAATGTCGTTCTCAAACGCTTCGAGACGCCGGACGAGATCCGGGAGTTTCCGAAAGGCCGGTTCGAGTTGGTCCGGCTCGGCGGCATGACGATCGGCCGGGCGATCTACCGGCCGGGGTGGCGTTGGTCGACCGATGTCGGCGCGGCGACCGGTGCCAAGAGCTGCCAGGTCGAGCATGTGGGGCTCGTCGTGTCCGGCTGCGCGACCGCAGCGATGGATGACGGGAGCGTCATTGAGATGAAGCCCGGCGACGTATTCTACGTGCCGCCCGGCCACGACAGCTGGGTCGTCGGCGACGAGC
>DATGFU010000731.1:0-1575 GCA_035308865.1 Allostellaceae bacterium
CGCTGACCGGGCTGCGCGCCGCCGCGTTCGGTCTCGCCGCGCTGGCGACCGGCCGGTCGGGCCGGCTCGGCATCTCGCTCGCCGCGACCGCCGCGGCGGTGCGTCAGTCGATCGGGATCCCGTCGATGATGGTGAGCGCCACCAGCTCGCTTGTGAGCTCGGCCAGCGCCGTCCGCAGCGGCGCGGCGAGCAGGCAGAGATCGGCCGGCCCTCCGGGTGCGATCTTGCGCTCCCCGCCGCCGGGATCGTCGAACCTGCCCAGGTAAAGACCGAGCGCCTCACGCGGTACGACCCCCTCGGCTTGGCCGAGGGATCTGCCGCCCTGCGTCCGCCGGTCCACCGCCGTGTGCATCCCAACCCACGGATCGAGCGGACCGTAGGGCGCATCGCTGCTGCCGGCGAGCCGGACGCCGCGCTCCTTCAAGCTGGCGAGGCGGAAGAGATGGGCGTGGTCGGCTTCCGGCACCGCAGCGAGGTAGTGGTCGCCGCGGCTTCGGACCAGCCCCGGCTGGCTGACGACGGTCAGCCCGGCGGCGGCGATCGCGGCGGCGGCTTCGTCGTCGATGACGTTGCCGTGTTCGATGCGGTCGCCCGCGCCGACGCCGGCCTCGTTCCACGCGGCCAGCGCGAAGGCCAGCTCCACCACGGTGGCGCAATGGATGGCGATCGGCCGTCCGGCTTGGTGAGACTCGGTGATCGTACCCGCGAGAGCATCGAGGTCGGGCAGGGCCGCCTCGTCGATCATCTGCTTCCTTGGCCCGACCGCGTAGCGGCCGCCAGGATCCGGCGGCAGTCCGGACGCGCTCATCAAATGGAGATGCTGCCGCATCGACGCGACGCCGGCTGCGGTGATCAACGCTCCGGCAGTGGAAGCGTCGGTGGTGGCGGTGGCGTCGGTGATGCCGACGATCCCGTAGGCGTCAAGATCCCGGGCGATCGGCGCGAGATCGGGCGGTTCCGCGCCGAGAACCTCGCGCAGCCAGCGGTCCTCTCGATAAATGCGGCCGGTCGCGCGTCCGTCATCTTCGCGCTCGACTCCAGGCGGCCATGCGGCGGATGGACCTAGCCGCTCCAGCCCCAGCGAGTTCAGGATCCAAAGCGCGCCCGAACGGTGCTGCACCCTCACCGGATGCCGATCTGCCACTGCGTCGAGCTGCCAACGGTCCGGCGGCTCTGAGTCACCCTCGCTGAAACCGGTGACCCTGATCCACGCGCCGGATGGTCGCTGCGCCGCCGCCTCGATCCGCGCGGCCAGCCGCACCAAGCCCTGCTCGGCGGCCGGGTCCATCGCCAACGACTGCCGGGCCGCGGCGGCGGCGAAGAGATGGAGATGATGGTCGATCAGCCCCGGGATCAGCGCGCCGCCGTGTCCGTCGATCACTCTTCCGCTGCGGTCGAGCCGCGGCGCTACCGCTTCGATTCGCCCGCCGGCCAGCCGCACATCCGCGCGGCCGAGGCCCTCGAGCTCGACATCGCAGAGCGTGAGCTCGTCCGAGGCGGCCATCGCGGCGACCGGTTCAGGGCCGGCCGGACAGCTCCGCGCGGAGGACCTTGCGCAGCAGCTTGCCGGTCTCG
>DATGFU010000732.1:0-7322 GCA_035308865.1 Allostellaceae bacterium
TGTGGTCGCCCGGGACGATCAGGCGGATCCCGTCCTTGCCATCGGCGGCGAGGATGACCTGCTTGGCTTCGAAATCGGGGCTGATCTCGCCGACGGAAAGCGCCACGGCGTAGCCGTCGCGCCCGGTGACCACGATCGACAGCCTGAGGTGATGGCGTCCGTCGGAATCGGCGAACCCGGCCTTGTCGACGACATCCCACAGCAGCGCACCCGTGTAGTGGCCGGATTCCTGGCCGTGTCCCGTGGCGAAGCTGACATCGACCGAGACCTGCTTCATCGCCGCCAGATCCGCCGGCGTTAGCGTCGCCGGGTGCGCGACCTTGCCGGCGATCGCCACGCCCGGCGGGTCGTCCCCGGCGCGGGGCTTCACGGTGAAGCCGCGCTGCGTGAAGTAGGTTGCGGCCTCGGCCGATTCGAGCCAGGTGAGGAACGGCCCGGCCGCCTTGTTGGTGCTGGCGGCCACGACCGCCGCCGGATAGACGATCGGCGGGTGCGTGGTCTCGGCGAATGGCGCCAGGGTCCGGACGCCCTTATCGGCCATCGCGTCGGTCTTGTAGACGATACCCAGCGGCGCCTCGCCACGGCTGACAAGGGCCAGCGCCGCCCGCACGCTCTCGGCGCGCGCGAGGTGGGGCTCGACCTCATCCCAGGTGCCGAGCGATTCCAGCGCCTGCTGCGCGTATTTGCCGGCCGGCACCGATTGCGGATCGCCGATCGCGAGCCGGCCGTCGCCGAGGAGCGGCGCAAAGTGCATTTTGGGCGCGAGGTTGACCTCTCGCCCGTCCGTGGCGGCGCCGATCAGCACGAGGCTGTTGCCGAGCAGGTCGGCGCGGGTCTCCGGGCGAATGAGCTGCTTCTTCGCCAGCTCGTTCATCCAGTCGAGATCGGCCGAGATGAAGATATCGGCCGGGGCCGCGTTCTCGATCTGCTTTGCCAGCGGGCCGCTCGCCGCGTAGGAGGCATCGACCGTGACGCCCGTCTTCTTCCCGTAGGCGGCGTCGGCGTCGTCGAGCGCCTCCTTCAGGCTGGCCGCCGCGAAGACCAGGATCCTGTCGGCCGCCAGGGCCGGGCCGACCGCCAGGAACGCGGCGCCTAGGACGGCACCGAACCTCAACCATGCACGCATCGGAAGACCCTCGGGAGTTGCCCGGCGACCGGCATATCTCATCGGATATATCGCAACCGCGCGTCAAGGGATCGTGGGCCTTTCGGGCTCGGCCGGACGGCGGTGCCGCCCCCTCCTCCCAACCTCCTCCCGCCAGGGGAGGAGGAGTAACGCCCTAACCTTCCCCCTCCCCTTGCGGGAGGGGGTCAGGGGGAGGGGTATGCTGGCGCCTGATCAGTTGATCGCCGCGGCCGGGAGGTCGAAGGTCTGGTGGAACTTGGCGCCGGTGCTGTCGCTCATGTCGACCGTCACCGGCTCGGCGCCCTTGGCGGCCACGCCGAAGGTGATCGCCGGATCCTCGCTCAGCGAGATGTCGGAGGCGAGGTCGAAGACCAGCCGGTCGCCCTGGCTGACCTTGACGTCCTGGACGAAGCGCGCGGGCGTGTAAAGCCGCGTCACCTGGTCCATCTGCATGCCGTTGTAGTTCGGGTGGCTGATCAGCAGCTGCACCTGCTCGGCGCCTTTGGGACCGTCCAGCGCGGCCTTCATCTTCATCTGGCCGAGCCGCGACAGCGCCACCGTCGGGTCGCCGCCGGCCGGCGCCGAGCAGCCGCCCGAGGCCTTCACGAATTTCTCGGCACCGTAGAGCTTGCCGTCGGCGGTCTCGACCACGGCATGGATCAGCGTGTAGTCGTCGACCCGGACGCGCGTGCGGATCTCGCGCGTATCCGCCGCCGGACCGAAATGGAAGGTTCCGGCCACCGGCGCCGGGTTGTTGTCGATGATCAGGGTCAACGACTTCAGATCCTTGCCGGTCATGTGGATGGTGATCGGCACCAGCGCCGCGTCGAGCGCCCGGTCCGGCGCGTCCATGGAGACGATGCCCTTGCCGTCCGCCACCGCGCGGTCGTTGAGCACCATGTGCCGCAGATCCTGCCAGCGGGCGGCGCGAGCCGCGTCGTCCTCTTCGGCCCAGGCCGGCAGCGCGGCGAGGACCAATGCGAGCGCCAGAACTCTCATCGCGGACCTCCTCGGTACGATCCTACTCCCATTCGAGCTCTTTGTATGCCTCGGTCACGTTGCGGCCGTTGTAGTCGTCGAAGAGCATCCATTTGTCCCGCTCGTCCTGGCCGACCGTGGCGACGGCGCCCTCGATATCCGTGCCCTTGGCGATGGCCGCGCGCGTCTCGCGCTGGAGCGTCGCGAGATAGCGCTCCTCGTCCGCTTCGCCCGCCGGCCAGGCGACCGAGACCGGGCCGTGACCGGGCACCGCCCGCGTTGCCGGCAGCGATTTCAGCGTGTCCAGCGCCGCCAGCCAGCCCGCGAGATTGCCGTCGAGCGACGGAACGCGCCCGACGAAGAGGAGATCGCCGGCCCAGAGCGTCGCCGTCTGCCGGTCGAACACCGTGAGATCACCCGTGCTGTGCGCCGGCGGATAAGCCGCGAGATCGAGCGTCCGCCCGCCCAGGTCGATCTCGATGCGATCCTGGACCAGCAAGGTCGGCACCACGAAATCGCCCGCCTCGTCATGGCCGAGCACGTCCTCCAGCCGGTGCCGGTAGAACGTGCCGCGCGCCGCCGCGATGCCCGGCATGCGCTCCGGCCCGACGAAATTGGGATGGTCCACCCGGAACACGACGGCGCCGAACACGTGGTCGGGATGGAAATGCGTCATCACGACGAAACGGACCGGCTTGTCGGTCTTCGCCTTGACGGTCGCGCGCAGCCGTTCGCCGTCGCCGCGGCTGCCGCCGGGATCGATGACGGCGACCCCCTCCCCGCCCACGATGAAGCCGATATTGGCGATGGCGTCGTCGTTCGCCTTCGTCACATCCTCGTCGACCCCGTGGCGGACGAAGATGCCGGGCGCGACCTCGGTCACCGGGAAGGGCTCGGACGCGGCAGCGCCGCCGGCCAGCGCCAGCAGCGCAAGGGCGATCAGTCGGCCCATGCCTCCGCGCGGATGCGGCGATAGGTGAAGGGCTTGGCCGCCCCGCGGCTCGCCTCGATCGCCTGCTCCATCACCGCATGGTCGGGCGACAGCGCGCAGGCCGGATCGGTGCGCGACGCATCGCCGGTCAGCGCGAAGGCCTGGCAGCGGCAGCCGCCCCAGTCGATCTCGCGCCGGTCGCAGCTCTTGCACGGCTCCGGCATCCAGGCCGTGCCGCGGAAGCGCTCGAAGGCCGGAGAGTGGTTCCAGATTTCGGCGAGGCTGTGCTGGCGCACCGACGGGAAATCGAAGCCCGGCAGACTTTCGGCGGCGTGGCAGGGCAGCGCCTTGCCGGAAGGCGAGATATTCATGAAGCGCCGCGCCCAGCCGCCCATGCAGGCCTTCGGCCGGCTGGCGTAGTAGTCAGGCACGACATAGTCGATGACCATCCTGCCGGCGAGCCGCGTCCGCGCCGCCTCGACCGTGACGGTGGACTCGTCGAGCTGCGCGCGGCTCGGCAGCAGCGCATCCCGGTTCGACAGGCCCCAGCCGTAATACTGGACATGCGCCACCTCGATCCGGCGGGCGCCCAGCTCCTCGGCCAGCGCGATCATCTCGGGCAGGCGCTCCAGGTTCAGGCGGTGGACCACGAAGTTCAGCGTCAGCGGCAGGCCCGAGGCGAAGACCAGCCGCGCCGCCGCAAGCTTCTTCGCATGTCCGCCGCGGTAGCCGCCGATCAGGTCGCCGCCGCCCGGCTCGGCATCCTGGAAGCTGACCTGGACATGCTCGATCCCGGCCTCGATCAGCTCAGCCAGCGTCCGCTCGTTCAGCAGCACCGCCGAGGTAATGAGATTGCTGTATAGCCCGCGCTCCGTCGCGCGGCGCACCAGCGCCGGCAGATCCTTCCGCGCCATCGGCTCGCCGCCGGAGAAATGCACCTGCAGCACGCCCAGCGCCGCCGCCTCGTCGAGGACGCGGCACCACTCCTCGGTCTTGAGCTCGGCGCTCGACCGCTCCAGCTCTAGCGGGTTCGAGCAGTAGGGGCATTGCAGCGGGCAGCGATGGGTCAGCTCGGCCAGGATGGCGAGCGGCGGATCGATCTTGTGCGAGGCTGGGCTCATAGGGCCAAGGCTCCCTTCGCCGCGAGATCGCGCAGCATATCGCCGACATCGCCCGCGATCACCTCGCGCGGCGCGGCATAGCGCGCGGCGAGCTCGTCCACGATCGCATCGATCGTCCGCGCGCCGTCGACCAGCTTCAGGATCTCGGCCGCCTGCTCGTCAGGCACGAAGAGCCGCTCCGGCGCCTGCACCACCCAGGTCTCGCGGACGGCGTCGAATTGGAACCGCACGCCGCGCGGGAACCGCGGAACGGCGCCGTCGCTCACCGGCGATCCTCGGGCACAAAGGCGCCCGGCGGGATGAAGCCGGGCTCGACATAGGCATAGTCGAGCGCGTCCAACTCCGACCACAGCACGTCGCATTTGAAGCGCAGCGCGTCCTGCGCGGCCCGCTGCGTCTCCGGCGTCGTCGCGTGGTCGAGCACGTAGGCCAGCGCGAAATCCGCGTCCCGCGGCGCCTGGGTCAGGCGCGGGGTGAAATAGGCCAGCGTTTCCTGCGTCACGAAGTCGTAGCCCGCCAGCATGCCGGAGACCCGCTCGGCGATGATTCCGGGCGAGAACAGCTCGGTGAGCGACGACGCGATCGCCTCGACGATGCTCCGGTCGCGCACGAAGTTCACATAGGCGTCGACCGCGAACCGCGTGCCCGGCAGGATGCCCGCCGTCGATTCGACGTAGTCGCGGTCGAGCCCGACGCCCTCCGCGAGCTTCAGCCAGCGCGCGACGCCGCCGGTGCCCGGCGCGTCGCCGTCATGGTCGACGATCCGGCTCCGCCAGGCCCGCCGCAGATCCGCGGTCGGCAGGCGCGCCAGCAAGGTCGCGTCCTTGGCGGGAATCCGGCTCTGATAGTAGTAGCGGTTGAGCGCCCAGGCCTGAACCTGGCCGCGGCCAAGCCGGCCGCCATGGAGCCGCTTATGGAAGGGGTGGAGGTTGTGGTACCGCGAGGCGCCGATCTCGCGCAGCGCCGCTTCCAGCTCAGCCCTCGACAGAAGCCGTTCGCTCATAGGCCGATCTCCATCCCATCATAGGCGACCTCCCAGCCGGAAACCGTCACCGTCGCCCGTTCCGGCGAGTCATCGAGCAGGATGGGATTCGAGTTGTTGATGTGTATCAAAACCTTCCGGCCGATCTTGAGGGCCGCGAAGGCGGCCATCGTGCCCTCGGGGCCGGAAACCGACATATGGCCCATTCGCTGGCCCGTCTTCTTGCCGATCCCGGCCTGGATCATCTCGTCGTCGGTCCAGAGCGTGCCGTCGAACAGCACGACATCGGCGCCGTCGAGCCGACGGGCAAGCTCCGGCGTCATCCGGGCGCAGCCGGGGATGAAATAGAGCCGCTTCGCGCCGTCGGTGACCAGAACGCCGACCGTCTCCTCGCCCTCGACGATCGGTGGCGCCTTGCCCGCTTCGAGGTAGAGCGGCACCTTGCCCGGCACGGCGAAGAGCTCGATCTCGAGGCCGGATGCCACACCCCGCGCGTCGGTCAGCGGAACGCGCCGGTCGAGCGCAACCGTCCGCCGCTCCACGACGTCGTCGGCCAGCACGTTGAAGATCGGATTGGCGTCCAGCACCGACTTGATGCGCTGCGTCGAATGAATCGCCAGCGGCTGCATCTCGCGGAGCACCAGCAGCCCCGCGATGGCATCGACATCGCCGCCGGTCAGCACAACACCCGCGATCGGCGACGACCGCTTGCCCTCGTGCGGCTGAAGGGCCGGCGTATTCTCGATCTGCTGTCGCAGATCCGGCGACGCGTTCAGCAGAAACCAAAAAGCTCCATCAGCGGAGACCGCTGCGGAGGCTTGTGTACGTGGTTTTGCTGCAGGATCCCCCGAACGGGCTCGCCGGCAGGCATCCGCGTTCGAGTTCCACTGCGGGAACCCGCCGCCGGCGGCTGCTCCTAGAACGACCGCCAGCATCGGGCCCTACTTACACGGCCGCTCCGAGCGAGCGGCCGCCACTCCCGGCCTACTTGATTTCGGCGCAGGCGTAGCTGTTGATCTCGAGACCGACAGCGATTTCGCGAATTTTCGGGGACTTCCAGGCCATCGCTTCCTCCGTGAGTTAGAACGATTCCAATTAAGACAATAGGCACACCGCTTCCGGCGGTCAAGGACAACCTCATCCGGCCAACTAAGGGACTATCGGCGCGGCGCTACCGTGCGGGAATGGCGGGAACGAGCGGATTCCAGTCTGCTGCGGCGCAAAATGGCCGGTCAGGCCGCACCTGAAAAGACGCGGCTCGCCAGGATGTCCGCGGCCTCTATCGTGACGAGCTGCTCCTCGGTCACGCGGCCTCCCTCGACATCGGTCACGAGGCGATTCGCCTGCCGCAGCCGGGCGCGGTCGAGCGCGTTGCGGATGGATCGGGCGTTGGCGAAATGCGGCTGGAGGCGCCTTGCCGCGACATAGCGCTCGAAGGCCTCCCGCGCCGACGGGCTGAGCCGGTAGTTCTGCCGTTCGAGCATCTTCTCGCCGATCCCGATGAGCTCGTCCTGGTCGTAATCCGGGAAGCTCACGTGGTGGCCGATGCGGGAGCGGAAGCCGGGATTGGCGGCGAAGAACTGCTCCATCCGGTCGGCATAGCCCGCCAGGATGACGACGAAGTCCTCCCGCTGGTTCTCCATCACCTGCAGCAGGATCTCGATCGCCTCCTGCCCGTAATCGCGCTCGTTCTCGGGCCGCGACAGGTAGTAGGCCTCGTCGATGAACAGCACGCCGCCCATGGCGCGCTTCAGGATCTCCTTGGTCTTGGGGGCGGTGTGGCCGATGTACTGGCCGACCAGATCGTCGCGCGTGACCGAGACGAGATGGCCCTTCCGGACGAAGTCGAGCCGGTGAAGGATGTCGGCCATCCGTAGCGCCACGCTGGTCTTGCCCGTGCCGGGATTGCCAGTGAAGGACATATGCAGCGTCGGCGGCTCGGCCGTCAGCCCGAGCCGCGTCCGGACGCGCTCGACCAGCAGCAGCGCCGCGATCTCGCGGATCCTGGTCTTGACCGGCTTCAGCCCGAGCAGCTCCGAATCGAGCGAGGCCAGCACCTCATCGATGCCGGCGGCGCGGTACTCGGCATGCAGATCGATTGTGTAAGCACCCCCACCCCAACCCTCCCCCGCGATGCGGGAGAGGGAGCGCATCGAGCCCTCTCCCGCTTGCGGGGGAGGGTTG
>DATGFU010000733.1:0-9467 GCA_035308865.1 Allostellaceae bacterium
CCCGCCGAGGAATATGGCGAGGATTGCGAGCACGTAGAAGGTGTGCGGAAAGCGGAGTGCAAACTTGACGATGCCCATCTCGACCTGTCCGGCTGACTTTGGCACGAGTGTACTGATCGGTACTTATCGCGCCGCGATGCCGATCGGCGCGAATGCTGAATGTTCAGATCCGCCATGCAGGCTGGCTGTTGGCGGCCATTCCGTGCGTCGCTTCGGCACGGCCGCATTACTGCCGATCGAGTCTATAGCACATGGGGCTTGTTGCGCGATCCAACCTTTGTCGCAGTGCGGCAAAGGGCGATGACCATGTCCGAAAGCCGCGAGCGTGCGACCGCCCGGCCATGGCAGTCTTCGGCCATGGACACGCTAGACCCTGCCACGCTCGACCCTGCCGCCTGCTATCGGGCGCTGGCGACCCGCGACGCCCGGTTCGACGGGCGCATCTTCGTCGGCGTCGCCTCGACCGGTACCTATTGCCGGCCGATCTGCCCGGCGCGCACCGCGAAATTCGAGAATTGCCGCTTCTTCCCCTCCGCGGCTGCGGCCCAGTCGGCCGGGTTCCGGCCCTGCCTTCGCTGCCGGCCCGAGACGGCGCCCGATCTCGCCTCGTGGCGCGGCACCGCCAACACCGTCTCGCGGGCGCTGGCGCTGATCGCGGAGGGCGGGATCGGCGAGGGCGGCGTCGAGGAGCTGGCGGAGCGGTTGGGCATGGGTGGCCGGCAGCTTCGCCGGCTGTTTCGCCAGCATCTCGGCGCCACGCCGATCGAGGTGGCGCAGACCCGCCGCGTGCTGCTCGCCAAGCAGCTCATCCATGAAACCGGCCTGCCGATGGCGGAGGTGGCGCTCGCCGCGGGCTTCGGCAGCATCCGGCGCTTCAACGAGACGTTCCAGGCACTGTTCGGGCGACCGCCGAGCGGCCTGCGGCGGCAGGGGCGCAGCGGCGGCGAGATCGGCACGACGCTGACGGTGCGATACCGGCCGCCCTACGACTGGAGCGAAATCATCGCCCATTTGTCGGCGCGCGCGATTGCCGGCGTCGAAACGATCGCGGAAAACGTCTATCGGCGCACCGTGCAGCACGAGGGCGGCCTCGGCTGGATCGAGGTCCGCCATCAGCCGGCGCGCCAGGCGCTTGCCGTCACGATCCGGTTTCCCGAGCTGCGCGCGCTGCCGTCGATCCTGGCGCGGGTGCGGCGGGTGTTCGATGTCGGCGCCGATATCGAGGCGATCGACGATCATCTGGCCCGCGATCCTTTCCTGGCGCCGCTGATCGCTGAGCGGCCCGGGCTGCGCGCGCCGGGCGGGTGGGACGGGTTCGAGATGGCAGTGCGCGCCATCCTCGGCCAACAGGTGACGGTGGCGGGGGCTCGCGGGCTTGCCGGGCGGCTGGTGACGCTGTGCGGCGCCGCGCTGCCCGAGGCAGGGCCGCGACTCACCCACGCCTTCCCCACGCCCGAGCAGGTCGCCGCCTGCGACCTGTCGGCGCTCGGCATGCCGCAACCGCGACGCGCCGCCCTGCAGGCGCTGGCCGAAGCGGCAGTGGCCGATCCCGGGCTCTTCCGGCCTTTCGGCTCGATCGAGGCGGCGGTCGCCCGGCTGCGGGCGATCAAGGGCATCGGCGATTGGACGGCGCACTATATCGCGCTTCGCGCGCTTCGCGAGCCGGACGCGTTCCCCGCCAGCGATGTCGGGCTGCTGCGCGGCGCCGCCGCCGGAGCCGCGCGACCAACGCCGGCAGAGCTCACCCGGCGCGCGGAGATTTGGCGGCCCTGGCGCGCCTATGCCGCGCAGCATCTCTGGGCCGCCGATGCCAGCCGACAGGCGTTCCATGGCTGATCCGGTGCGGCTTTTCGTCGATCGCCTGGCCACGCCGATCGGCGAGTTGATGCTCATCACAGACCAGGAAGGACGGCTGCGGGCGACAGAATGGACGGATCTCGCGGATCGTCTCGCCAGGACGCTCCGGCGCCAGTGCGGCGAATATGTGCTCGCGCCGACGAGTGATCCGGGCGGGCTGACCACGGCCCTGGGTGCCTATTTCGCCGGCGATCTTGCCGCTATCGACGGCCTGCCGGTCGAGACCGGCGGGACCCAATTCCAGCGTGGCGTCTGGGCGGCGCTGCGTGGGATCCCGTGCGGGGAGACGCGATCCTATGGTGCGCTGGCGCAGCGCATCGGGCGGGCCTCGGCGGTGCGCGCGGTCGGCCTCGCCAATGGCGCCAATCCGGTAAGCATCGTCGTGCCGTGCCACCGGGTGATCGGCAGCGACGGATCGCTCACCGGCTACGGCGGCGGAATCGAGCGAAAGCGTTGGCTGTTGGCCCACGAAGGGGCCACCCACCGAAACTAGTTCCGAATCGCTGTTCGGGGGATCAACGGGAGCGCCAGCCCCGGCTCAGGCGCCGGCTTCCTGAAGCGCGCGTCGTTCCTGGCGGCGACGCGGGCTCGCCCCCGCCTCGCCCGCCGGCGCGGCCGGCTCGTTCAGCTTCTCCCCGTCCTCCTCGTCGAGCGGAAGGTTCGGGTAGCGCAGCGCGTAGACTTCCGGTGCCACGCGGCGCAGCAGGTCGAGCTCGACCATCTCGTCGAGAAGCGCGCGGAACTCCTCCACGCTGGTCGATTCGCCGAACCCCTCGGGCCAGTCGAGCATCGCCTGGTCGTGCAGGTCCGCAAGCGGCATGCCTTCGATCAGGCCGCGGCGTTCGTCGCCGGCGCAGACCAGCGCGATCAGCCGCGAAACGTAGTGATAGCGTCCGTCGAGGTCGAGCGCCGCGTGGAGTCGCGCCGACACGGCCGCTTCGGGCTCGGGCTCGCTGGCAAGATTCGTGACGTCCTCGATGGTGATCGGGAAGGGCAGCTGCCCATCCGGCTCGGCGAGGAAACGGCGGCGCGTAGCGGCCAGGAGCCCGGCGCAGAACGCCTGGATCAGCCCGGGATCGCCGTCGCAATGCGCGATGATGAGGCTCACGGCCTCGCGCTGCGGGAAGCAGTAGCCCAGGGTCTCCAGCGGCTGCCGCACGAGGCGCTCGGCATCCCGAAGGTCGGCGCCGCGGCGCAGCTTGCCGACCAGCGTCGCCCCGCCGAGCCCGGCCAGCGGGGAATGCTGGTCATGGGCCAAATGCATTGCGGCCTGGGTGCCGGCGAGGCAGAACTTGAAGCGCCGGTTGGTGGATTCCATCAGTTGCCGGAGATGATTGAGCTCCGGATAGGAGTCCTCGGCGTCCTTGCGCAGGAAGGCGTCTGCGTCGTCGAGCAGGAGCAGCATGCGCCGCGCCCCGCCGCCCGACTCGTCGAGCCACTCCTTGACCTTGCGCTCGAACTCCGCCGGCGTCTCGGTGGTGCCCATCAGCACGCCGGCGCTCTTCAGCTGCTCGGTCATCAGCTTGGTGATGCCGCGCGGCGGCGCCTGCCCGCGGCCGAGGCCGCGAATGTCCACGTGCCTCACCAGCAGCTGCTTATGGTCCTTCAGATCGATCGGATGCTCTGCCTCGATATGCTTGAGCAGCGCGGTCTTGCCGAGCCGCGGCGCGCCATAGACCAGCACGCTGCCGCGCTCGTCGGTGGCCACGATCGCCGCGCTTTCCTGCTGCCGGCCGAAGAACATTTCGCCGGGCAGCGGTGCGCCCTCGGGCACATAGGGGTCGACGGCGGTGAAAGGAAGCGTGCAGTCGAAAAAGGCCTTCAGCCGGCCGCTCGACGGGAACTGTGCCAGGAACAGCAGCAGCGCCTCGTCCAGCACCATGATCGGCGCGTCCTTGCTCGTCGCGGCGAGGCGGGCCAGCGACAGCCTCTCGTTGCGATCGAGCGGGCGGAAGCAAAGCACGACGATCGGCCCGCCTTCGAGGCTCACGCTCTCGGCAATGCGGCTCGCCATCTGCTGCGCGGTGAGGCTGCCCCACAGCAGTACGATGCGGTAATGGCCCTGGGCCGCCGAGCTGAACGACGGGATAATGACGGTGTTGCGGTCATTTATAATCGCGCACTGCAAGTGCAGCGTCGCGGTGACGGCGCTGCGCGGCGGCACCAGATATTTGAACAGCTTGGGCGCCCTGAACTTCAGCAGTTCGAAGAGCTGCTGTACGCCCTTGGCCGCCTCGTCGTCGCCGCGGCGCTTTGCCAGCTCCCATGCATCGAGCAGCGCCAGGGCCTCGCGCCGCAGCGGCTCGTCGCCGCCCAGCGTCTCCAGCGGCTCGAGGAAGCGCGGCGCCGTCGACACCGCGTCGCGGATCGACGCGAGGCTGCCGCGCGCCCGATGAAGCGCGTTCGCTTGGTCGATGAATGGCCCGAAGAAGAGCGGGAACGCGCTGCCCCAGACGGACGCCAGCTCGTCGTTCCGCGGGATCTCGGCGCCCTCGCGGAGCCGCTCCATGTAGTCGTACGCGAGTTCGAGCCGGTTGTTCCGGATGAGCGCGCGGATGCGCTTCAGGATCGACTGCGGCACGCCGGAGAAATCGCCCGCGTCGAGCGCCCGGTCCGCTTCCTCGCGGGCGCGCGCCGCCAGTTGCGCGAGCCGCTCCGAGGCGGCGCCCAGCGCCCGTTCGGCCGCCGGGATGTCCACGAACGGCGCCGGCAGCGCGCTGCGGATCGAGGCTTCCAGGGCCAGCTGCTCGTCGGCCGACAACTGCTCGGTAGCGGCTGCCTGGATCAGCTGATGCAGCAGCTCCACCTGCCGCTGCTCCACGCCGCTCCGCGCCTTCGTGAGCCCCCCTTGCCAGGTCTCCCGCAAGTCGCCGATGCCGGCATGGCCGAGACGGGCCAGCACGTCGAGGCAGACGGACGCGCCGGGGAAATCGTTGCGCTCCACCCGCGCGGCGAAGGCGCTCGGCCAGTCGGACTGGTCGACCGCCGCCTCCAGCGCGGCCGCATCGGGCCCGGCCGTCGGGACCAGATCGCGGTCGAGCTCTAGGCCGGGAACCAGGAGAAGCTCAAGGTTGAGCGTCGCGTCCAGCGGCAGCTCCTGCATCCGCTCGACCGCCACGGCGGACGCCGGCGGATTGCCCTGCAGCAGCGCCACGAAATCGTCGAACTGCGCCAGGGCTGCGCGCCGCACCGTCGGTTGTCCGTCGGTCAGGGATTCGATCTCGGCCCGGACGGCGGCGCGCCCGTCGACCGCGGCGGTGCGCAGCTTCGCCAGCTTCTCGGCGATCGGCGCCTTCGGCTCGGCGGCGGCATCCAGCAGCGCTTCCCAGCGCCGGACCAGTGCCCGCGCCTGCTCCACGCGCTCCGCAAGCAGGGACCTCGAGCGCGCCTCGATCGGCGTGCGTGCCGCCCGCACGCCGTGCAGCGCGTGGTCCGTCCGCGTGAGCAACGGCTCGAATTCGGTCTCCAGCGACTGGTTGGTGTCGTGGGCCTCGCCGCGATCGGCGTGGCGGTTGGCGATGACGATCCGGATCATCCGCCCGACCGGGCGCTCGGCCCCGACCCAGTTGCGCCAGATATCGGTGCTGCGATCGCAGCGCAGCACGGCGGTGTCCTGTCGGTCCAGCCAGCGCTGCGCTTCCTGCGACAGCGATGAAATCCGTTCCTCCCAGACCTTGGCGGAGGCCTGGCCCGCGAGGGTCGGCACGAACAGCGCCTGGCCCGAAGCCGCAAGATCGCGCGCCGCGGCGGCAAGCGCGGTCAGCGCCGGCAGCTTCTTCGCGTCCTTGGGATCGGCGAACAGCACGGAGGCGCCGCTCGCCGGCGCCAGAAGTCCGACCCGCAACGCGCCCAGGAAACCGACGAGATGAACAGGGTCCGAGAAGGCCAGCTTTTCGGCTGCCGGCCAGAGCTCGACTGCCTGGCGGCCCACCAGCCCGTCGACGACGCCCGAGCCGTCGGCCCGGGGCGCCGTGGCGAGGAGGGCGCAAAGCGCGGTCGGGGCGGGCTCGGCGCCAGTACGATGCGCAAGGTGCCAGGCAAGACCGGCGCGACCGCGCTCCAGCGCATGCCAGGCGACGGCCGCAAGCCCGGCAATCGCCGCCGCGGCCGGGGCAGGCTCCGGTTCCGGTTCCGGTTCGGGCGCGGCTGCCTCGGCCTCATCGGCTTCCGGCTCCACGGCTTCCATCTCAGTGAGCTCAAGCTCGCCCGAGTGGGCCTCCGCGGCTTCCTCCTCATGATGCCGGGCCACCGGCGGCTCGTCATCGAGCTCCGCCGTTGCCCCGCCCGGGGACGTGTCGCGCGTGCCGTACGAGCCCGACGCCGGCGCATCGTAGCTGCGGCTCGGCGAATGCGCGGCGCCGCCATCGACCGGCGGCGGCGAAACCGGCCCATCATGACCGCCATCAGACGGCGGCGGCGGATTGCGGAAATAGAGCCGCCCGCGCACCGCCGCGAGGGCCAGCTTGGATCCGAAGGCCGAGGCCACCTCGGCATGCAGCTCGTCGGCCTTTTCGTCCGGCAGGTGGCTGCCGTGCTCGATCAAATTCTCGAGCGATTCGAACGGCGCCAGGATCGGCACCGGATCCTCCTCGGCCTCGATTGCGGCGGCACCTTCGCGCACGCGCGCCGCAAGATCGGTGAGGGGCTCGAAATTCTCGTCGGTGCGGTGCGCGATATCGAGCGCCCGGCTGATGCGGGCCACCAGCGCCGCGATGCGCCGGCGGCGTTCGATCTCGACCAGCGCCGTCCGCAGCGAGGGCGGGTCGAATTGGTCCGCCGAAAGGGTGGGAATTCCTGCCTTCGCGACCCCGTCGCAACTGGCCGCCCATTCCGCCCGCACGGCGTCGATCGCACCCAGCAGCTGAGAGAAGCTCAGCGGTGTCTCCGACCGGATAGCCTCCGCAGCCCGCGCGAGCTCTTCAGCAAGTTCGCGATACCGTTCTTCCGCTGCCATCCCCGTTCCCTAAGGCTACAGTGTGCCGCGTTGAAGTTGCGGCAAACGCCCACCGATTCGCACTCTATCGTTCACGCGAGTCGCATGCAATGCACCACGGCCGGCAAGCGACGTCTATTGTTCACAAATGTGGCGGCGCGGCACCATGGCCGCCTGGGCGATCGCGGCACGGGCGACGGGCTCCATGGCCGCGTAACCTGCCTCCGTCGGGTGGACCTCGTCGACGGCGTAGCCGGGCCGCATGCCGCCGTTCTCGTCGGCCAGCACCGCATGATAGTCGGCGAAGATGGCGCCGATCTCAGCGGCAGAGCTCCGAAGCCAGGCGTTGATCGCGCGGATCGGCTTCACGGTTTCGAGCCCCGGCCGCCACGGAAACCGCGCCGCGGGCGGGATCGAGGCGAGAACAACGCGCAGCCCGCTCGTCTGTGCAAGCTCGGCCATCGACATCAGATTGGCCTTTGTCTCCGCCTCGGTCATCGGCCCGGTGTTGCCGGCGATGTCGTTGGTGCCGGCCATGATATGGACCGAGACGGGCTTGAGCTGAACCACATCGGCGCGGAAACGGACAAGCATCTGCGGCGTCGTCTGACCGCCGATGCCGCGGCAGACGAGGCCGGGCGTGAAGAAGCCCGGCCGCTTGGCGAGCCAGCCTTCGGTGATGGAGTCACCCATGAAGACGCAGTCGACCGCCCGGCCGGAAGCAACGAGAAGTGCGTTGTCGTCGCGATAGCGTGCGAGGAAGGCCCAGTCCTCACGGAGGCGCACGTTCTCGGGTGGCTCGCCGCACCCGGCGAGCGGCAGCGTGCCGCCCGCGAGCGCGCTCGCCAGCAGCGCACGTCGAGGCAACTTCCCCGTTCGATGCCCCGTCATTTCGTTGCCACCTCGATCTTGGCCGGCGCGACATTCCAGCCGCGCAGGACCAGCGTCGCCGGCTTATCCGCGGGGAAGCGGATCTCGACGCGGCGGCGCTCGCCCGGCAGCAGCGTAATGTAGTTGTCGCTGTAGTAGGCCGGAAGGATGCGGGTGCCGGCGGCGTCGTCCAATGTCAGCTTCGCGGCGAGCGCGGGGACCGAGCCAGGATTGGCGAGGTCCGCCTCCACCACGGTCTCGTCTGCCCCGCGCCGGGCGGTCGCGGTCGCCGTGAGAGTCACCGGGGCGAGTGCGTCCAGCCGCCGGCTCGCCGCCTCGTCCTCGCCCTGCCAATAGACGTTCCGCGAGAGCTCGGCGCCGGCAGCATCGCTTAGGGTCAGCTCGACGAGCACCATCCGTTCCCGGGTCAGCAGCGGCGCGAGGTCCAGCGGCTCAAGGGCCGTGGCCTGGTTGGCGGCCGCATCGACGGCGAGGCTTGTCGTCAGGAGCATCCTGCCATCGAGCCCCAGCACGCGGGCGGCGAGCGTCAGGCCGGGACGCGGTTCCAGCGTCGTATTGATCACCGCCAGCCGGAAATCCGGCAGGTTCATCTGCACGTGCACCGGCTCTGTCGCCTTCTTCACGCCGTAGTAGGAGGCCTGGGTGTCGTAGTCCCAGCTGTAGATCTGCCAGTGGTTGCTCCGCCAGGCCGGATGGGTCATCCACAAAAGCCGGCCGCTGTTGCGGGTCCAGAGGCCGGCGTTGAACCCCTCGAAAATGGCGCGGTAGCTGACATAGTTCAGCATCTGCGCCTTGCGCTCGAAATCGGCGAGATCGGTCGCCTCCCCGAACTGTGCCGCCAGCGATGCCATGAACGTCTTGACGTCGCCGTTCCCGCCGAAATGCCAGTCGTGATAGGCGAGCGTGTCGCCGATCGGCCAGCGGTCGGGCTGCGGCACCGTCGCCTCGATCGCTTCGAGCGTCGACAGCGACGGCGTGCCGACCTCGACCGCGAAGCCCTGCGCCAGCTGCGTGAAATACTGCTCCGGCGGCCGGTAGTCGTAAGGCCCGCTGTCCCAGAGGTTCACCCGGTTCGAGCTGCCATTGTACCAGCGCGTGCCGTCCAGCTCGGCCACCAGATCGGCCAGGCCCTCGTTCACGATCGGCTGCGGCACGCCTTCGTTGCGTCCGAACCAGACGGCGATCGAGGGGTGCCAGCGGCTGCGGCTGATGACGTCGCGCGCATTGGCGAGGAAAAGCTGCGGGTCCTCGATCTCGACCTGGAAATCCTGCGTCGATTCCCAGAAGTCGTTGAGGATCAGAAGCCCGTACTGGTCGGCCAGGTCGTAGAACACATCCTCCGTGTCCTGGCCCAGCCAGTTGCGGACGATGTTCAAATTGGCTGCCTTGTGGAGCTTGAAATAGGGCTCGAGGCGCTCACGCGAGACCCGCTTCATGGCATCGTCCATCCCCCAGCTGCCGCCACGCGCGGCGATCGGCACGCCGTTGACGTGGATCACCAGGAACGGCGACAGCGAGTTCGTGAAGATCGATTGGACGGCCGGAGAGGTCTCGCCTGCCGGCGTCAACGATCCGGCCCAGCCGTTGGGCGTCTGCTTGATCGCCTCGTGCCGGGAGTCAATCAGGCGCTCGCCGCGCGCTGTGCCGGCGGCGGGATCGACCTCCACCCGCCGCAGCCTGCCTTCGTGGTCGAAGAGCGACAGCTCGTAGGTCAGATGGCGGATGCCGAAGCGGAGCGCCCGGCGATCCGAGATCTTGCCGCCGGCCGAGATGGTGAGCGTCAGGT
>DATGFU010000734.1:0-2943 GCA_035308865.1 Allostellaceae bacterium
AGGAGCCGGCCGAAACTGGGGTCGCCGACCAGCCAGCGCAACGCCGGATAGGCGGTCAGGATCGTCAGGATGGTGAAGCCGAGGAGCAGCGGCCGGCGGCCGACCCGATCCGACACCGCGCCCATGACCGGCAGCCAGAACAGGTTCGAGACGCCGATCCAGAAGGTGACGGTCAGGCTGTCCTCAGCGGAGAGTTTCAGCACCTCCCTCCCGAAGGTCGGCGTGTAGGCGGTGATCATGTAGAAGGCGACGGTGGTCATCGTGACCATCAGCATGCCGATCAGCACGATCGTCCAGTTCCGGGCGAGGGAGCCGAGGATCTCGGCCATGCCCGGCCGCGCCTTGCGCTTTGCGAACGCGTCCGTCTCCTCGAGCGAGCGGCGCAGCAGGAAGATCAGCGGCACGATCAGGCAGCCGATGACGAAGGGGATGCGCCAGCCCCAGGCATCCACCTGGTCCGCCGGCAGCGCCCGCGACAGGGCGAAGCCCAGCGCCGCGGCGAACACCACCGCCACCTGCTGGCTCGCCGATTGCCAGCTGACATAGAAGCCGCGATGGCCGGGCGTCGCGATTTCGGCCAGGTACACGGAAACGCCGCCAAGCTCGACCCCGGCGGAGAACCCCTGGAGCATCCGCCCGATCACGATCAGCAGCGGCGCCAGCAGGCCGATCGTCTGGTAGCCGGGCATCAGCGCGATCGTCACCGTGCCGATCGACATGATGCCGAGGGTCAGGATCAGCCCCTTGCGACGGCCGTGACGGTCGATATAGGGGCCGAGCACGAAGGCGCCGATCGGCCGCATGACGAAGCCGAGGCCGAACACGCCGAAGGTGTTCAGGAGCTCGGCGACGTGGTTCTGGCTGGGAAAGAATGTCCGGCCGATCGGGCCGGCGTAGTAGGCGAAGACGAAGAAATCGTACATCTCGAGGAAGTTGCCGCTGGCCACGCGGACCACCCGCATGATCGTCGCGCCCCGATCGCCCGCCATTCCCCCTCCCCGCGCCTTCGCCTCGTCTTGGCGGCGACCCTAATCCGAAAACAGCGATGCCGGCACGGCCCTTCCTTGAACAATTGACGGGGCGTTAGCCGGCTTCATCGGAGAATGATCGCGTGTGCCACCAAGGCGGGCGGGGAGCCGATGCCGATGGATGACGAGAGCGACCCCGAGGCGCGGGTGAGCCCGCTTCTGAACATCGCCGCCGTCGCGCTGTTCGGACTGCCGCTGCTCGCGTGGCTCTACAGCCCGCTGGTCGGCGTCTACGCGATCGGTTTCTCGATGTCGGTTCTCGGCATCATCACCGTGCTGCGGGGCCGCATCGCCTATGGGTCGGAATGGCGAGCCCATCTCGGATATATCGAGGGCCCGGCCGCCGTCGCGATCGGACTCACCGTCGTCGCAGGCGGCCTCTTCGTGCTCCTCGAGGCACCTTCCATCCTCGCCTATGTCCTGGCGCACTCGGCGAGCGGCGGGCGTTAGAGGATACGGCGGAATGCGCTGCGCTTTTCCGCCCTACAGCATCGGATCGTAGGGCGGAAAAGCGCAGCGCATTCCGCCATCGCCGGCGCCGGAGGTTACACCGGCTCCCCAGCCTTGATGCGGAGGACGCGGAGGCGGCTCTCAACGTCCTCCTTGTTGAGATAGACCCCGGACAGGCGGCGATAGCCGGTATAGGCGGTACGGGCATGCAGCACGCGCCAGTTGTCGAACAGCAGCACCGTGCCCGGCAGCAGCCGCCGGTAGTACTGCAGCGACCGCTCCCCGCAGAGCCGCGCGAAGGTCCCGAGCGCCTTGTAGAAGGCCTTCTGCCGCGCCGGCGGCAGCGCGAAGGGCGCGCGGTCGTGGTTGTTGTAGCTGACCTGGACCAGCCGCCCGGCCCCGTCGAGCCGCAGCAGCGGCCGGCGGGCCATCAGGTGGATGCCGCGCTCGTGGTCGAGATACTGGCCGGGGATCGCGATCGCGGTCAGCACCTCGTAGTCGTCCGGATGCTCGCGCTCGATGATCTCGGCGACCTTGAACCCGTCGATCAGGATGTTCTCGCCGCCGGTGCACTCGGCCGCGAGGCAGTGGAACATCTGATAGCCGGGCGCATCGAACGAGTAGGTCCCGTCGGTGTGCGGGCCGATCGCCATCGATGTGTAGGCGGTGTCCTTGTGCTCCATGTTGGCGGTGAAGTCCCAGTACCCGCCGAAGATGGTCTCGCGGATATAGGTCACGCGCTTCGCCACTTCCTGCGTTGCCTCGGGCACGCCCGGCACGCCCTCGACGAAGCAGAAGCCCCAGGCTTCGACCTTCTCCAGGAAGTCCTTCAGCACGGCATCGTCGCCGATCATGCCCTCATAGGGCACCTGCGGCAGCGATGCCTCGATCTCGGCGGAATCCCAAAGCCGCCGGCGGATGGGCAGCACCTCCGGATCGTCCCGGAGATCGGCGAGATACGAGGCCTCGAACCGGCTGACGAGGTCCTCCTCCGCCCAGTCGACGCGCAGCGCCCGGCCGTCTTCCTCCAGCGACACGGCCCGCGCCGCGATGTTGTGCGGGATGGCGAAGGTGTCGATCAGCCGCTGCCTTGTCTCGGGATGATGTGTCGCCGGCGACAGGCAATGGTCGCGCAGCCAGAACAGCGAGACCGTGGCGTCCGGATGGCCGTCGCCCCAGCTCAGCTCGACCTCCTTGCCCCTGAGCGTCGCGCTCCGCAGCATCGCCGTCATGATCGCCTCCATCGGCCCAATTTGTTGAACGATCGTACAAGAGGGTTTATATCACTCCCGGACGCCGATGGCAAGGGCTTGGCGGCCGGGGCCCAGGGCAATCGCTTCAGGTTAACGGCGTTCTTATGTCGGGAGGCATACCGGTCGAGGCGGGAATGTGATTCATGGGTGGCTTCGTTGAACGACGAGGTCGCCGATGTCGAAATCACCGGGCAGTTGCAGTCTTCTGGAAC
>DATGFU010000735.1:0-2966 GCA_035308865.1 Allostellaceae bacterium
AATCTCGAAGCGTTCTACATGCCCCGCCGCGAGGGCGAGGTGAAAACCGCCGCGGCCAGCGTCGTCGTCTACGAGCAATGGCGGCGCCTGGGCGAGGCGCACCTGCTCCAGGAGATCGCGGACTATAACGAGGTCGATTGCCGCTCGACGCTGTTGCTGCGGCGTTGGCTTCTCTCGCTGCGCCCGGCCGGGATTGCGTGGTACGACGGCGCCGCGGGCGAGCAGCCCGACCCGGAACGCGAAGCGCGTCGTTTGGAGGGCGAGCAACGGGCGATCGACACGATTGCGCGATTGCTCGCAGCTCCCGTCGCCGAGCTGCCGCTCCGTGAGCTGGTGAGCCAGCTCCTCGAATTTCATCGCCGCGAGGCCAAGCCCGAATGGTGGGCGATGTTCAACCGGCAGGAACTGTCGGAAGAAGAGCTGATCGATGATGCCGAGTGCATCGGCGGGCTGCGCCATGACCCGACGACCGCCCCGCAAGCGATCGCGCGATCATTGATCCATAGCTTCACGTTCCCGATACAGGATTTCAAATTGCGGGTCGGTGACAAGCCAAAGCGCGCGGCGACGCTCGAAGCTGCCGGCGAGATCGTGACCCTCGACGAGAGTGAATGTCGGGTAGGACTCAAGATCGGCGCCAAAGCCGCTCCCTTCGAAGAAGCCTTCTCGATCATTCCGAGCGGACCGATCGACAGCGCGACGCTCCGCGATGCCGTTTATCGCTATGCGGACTCCGTCATCGCCGGTGATGGTCGCTACGACGCCATAACCTCGGTCCTAAAGCGCGATCCGCCGCGCATCCAGGGTCGCCGCGTCGGCGACTCGATCGTCCCCGCCGCGGGCGATCTGGTCCCCCCGGCCGCCGTGGCGATCTCCCAGCTCGATCGCAGCTACATGCTCGTCCAGGGCCCCCCGGGCGCCGGCAAGACCTTCCTCTCGGCCTTTGCGATCGTCGAGCTGATGGCGCAGGGCCGGCGCGTCGCCGTCGCTTCGAATTCGCATAAGGCCATCAACAATCTGCTGACGGAGATCACACGCCAGGCGGTTGAGCGCGGCGTCACCTTCCGCGGCGTGAAGAAGTGCTCCGATGACGAGCATCAGTGCAAAGTCGCGATGATCGCCGACGTGTTCAAGAATGAGGAGGTCACCGCCTCCCGCTACGATTTAGTCGCCGGCACCGCCTGGCTGTTCGCTCGACCCGAGTTCGATCAGGCTTTCGATTACCTCTTCATCGACGAAGCCGGTCAGGTCTCGCTTGCGAACGTCGTGGCCATGGGCGTCAGTGCGCGGAATCTGGTCCTGGTCGGCGACCAGATGCAGTTAGCGCAGCCCATTCAAGGCGACCATCCCGGCGAGTCCGGACTTTCGGTGCTCGAGTATGTCCTCGGCGACCGGGCGACGGTGCCGCCGGATCGCGGCGTCTTCCTGGCCGAAACGCGCCGCATGCATCCAGATGTTTGCCGCTTCATCTCCGAGGCCGTCTATGAGGGCCGCCTGCATCCGGAGGCCAGCAACGCAACCCAAAGACTCGTGCTGGGCGCGGGCGCGGACCCGGCCCTGCGAGCATCAGGTGTCCGCTTCGTTCCGGTGCTGCATGAAGATTGCAGCCAAAAGAGCGAGGAAGAAGGGCTTCGGATTGGCGAGATCTATCGAAGCCTCCTTCAACAGAGCTGGATCGACCGCGACGGCGCACAACGTCCCATGGGTGTCGCCGACATCCTGGTCGTCAGCCCCTACAACGTTCAGGTCAATCACCTGAAATCGATCTTGCCCGCCGGTGCGCGCGTCGGCACCGTCGACAAGTTCCAGGGACAGGAGGCGCCGGTGGTCCTCCTATCCATGGCCACCTCGTCGGCGGACGATATGCCGCGCAACATGGAATTCCTATACAGCCGCAATCGCTTGAACGTCGCGATCTCGCGAGCGCGCTCGTTGGCGGTTGTCCTCGCGAGCCCGCGCCTGCTTGAGGCACCGTGCAACCGCATCGAACAGTTGCGGTTGGTCAATACACTCTGCTTCGTCAAAGCGTATGCAGGCGCCTAGACTAGAGGACCGAGCGCCTCCGCCCGCAAGCTCAGGGTGCCGCATCGGCTGGCACTCCCGCCAAGACTCTATCGGTCTTCGACGTATTTCCGAAAGGCGCCGATCCAATCGCTCGGCGATTGCCTCGGCGCCAGTATCGCCGGACCCGGGGAGCTCGAGGTTGCGGTTCGGCCGGAAGGGATCGGCCAACCGAGGTCACAAAGAGGATCGACCTTTCAGAATGAAGCGGTCGCGGTGGGATGAAACGCTCAGTCGGTAGAGCAGACGCTCAAGGGCATAGCGCGTCAGCAGAATCTGGAAATCGGACCGCTCCGCGCGAGCCCGATCCTGCAGACGGGCACGCACCGAGGTGTTGCGGGGCTCGCGCGCCATCAGACACCATCGCTTCGACGTAGGGGCGCATCACCGACCAGACCCGCGCCTTACGGGCGTAACGCCACAGCTCGTCGGGCGTCCACCGCCGGCGGCGGAGGCCTTCGCGAAGGCCCTCCATGGCGACGTCGAGGCCGACCTTGGCCCGCTAGCGGACACAATCGACGATGGTCCGCGCCGCATCCGTGACGGGCATCAGAGTAATGTTTCCTCATCAAATTACCCAATTCAGCAGAGGTTTTGTCACATTTCGACTCCCGAGCGCTAATGAGCAGTTCGCGCACGGGGCTTGACTCCAGCCACCATTAGACAGAACAAATAAGGAACATACTCGTTGAGCTACCCGTGGAGGTCAATAAGCCACCGTGCGGCCCCAACCCGCCATCGCATCCCTGCGCGCCCAGATTCAGCAGATCGAGGCCCGGAACAGGCGCGCCCAGTCGGTTCTGCCGTTCGGGCTTGCCGCGATGGACTCGCGACTCCCGGGCGGCGGTCTCGCGCTCGGTGCGTTGCACGAGGTCGCCGGGGGCAGCAACGGAGCAATCGACGGA
>DATGFU010000736.1:0-14377 GCA_035308865.1 Allostellaceae bacterium
CAGAGCAGGCCGGTCACCACAATGTCGAGCCAGGGCGGGAACAGGCCCTGGAAGACATTGCCCAGGCCGGGGAGGAGGAACAGCCCGGCCGCGACCACGAGCAGCTGCGCGCCGAGTCGCAGGAGCGCCGACAGCCCGGTCCGGTCGTCCTGCCAGCTCACGCCGGCCAGCAGAATCGCGCCGACGACGATGCCGGTGGTCTCCAGCCGCTCCGGCACCAGCCCGAACAGCGCGAGGCCGAGCCACGCCACGGCCAGCACGGGCACGACCGCGAGCCCGCCGCCGCGCGGCGTCGGCTGGTCGTGGCTCGACCGCTCGTTCGGATGATCCAGAACCCGCTGCCGCCGCAGCCACAACAGGGCGAGGCCGGTCGCCGCGGCCGAGGCCAGCGCGCAGCCGAGGGTCAGTTCCAGGAGGAGCAGGAAGGACATAAAAATCCGCGCCGCGGCGCCGTGCGCGCCCACGCTCTACCTAACAGGGCGCCCCGGCGTGGGCAAGGTGACGCAGCCATGTCCTCCGGGAGGGTCGGAGGCCCCCGCCTCCGCACCAAAGCGCTTGCGTCCGTCGCGCGGCGTGCTACCGTATCTAGTGGGTAATGGGTTTTGTACATACCTGATGCGGTGGGGGTCTCGATGGATTCAGTGTGGACACAGGAGCGCATCGATTCGTTGGGGACGTTGTGGCTGCAGGGGCTGTCGACGGCCGAGATCGGCCGCCGCCTGGGAGTCAGCAAGAACGCGGTGGTGGGGAAAGCGCACCGCCTCGCGCTGACTCCGAGACCGTCGCCGGTCAAGCTGACCGGCCAGCCGCGCCGCCGTCGCGCGACGGCGCGCGTGCTGGAGCCGGTCGGCCCGACCTGCTGCTGGCCGGTCGGTCATCCCGGCGAGAAGGGGTTCCATTTCTGCGGCGAGCGGCCGATGCCGGGCAAGCCCTATTGCGCCGACCACGCCGCGGTCGCCTATGTGCGGCCGAAGAGCCACGGGTCTAGCGCCGCCTGACATCTGCTACTGCTGGAACGTAGGCGGATTGATCCTTCGTCTCCGCTAAGCGGTGGTTCTCTGCCCCTATCGTCATGGCCGGGCTCGTCCCGGCCATCCACGTCGGGCCGAAGCGCTGTTGCCCGACGTGGATGCCCGGCACAAGGCCGGGCATGACGTTGAAAAGTCCAATTGAGACAATGCGCTGAAACCCTCTCTGCTCACCAGAATGGGCAGGCGATCGCAGGGCGGTATCCGCTCTTGGAAAACCTCGCGAATCGGGGTCTTCTGGCGGGGCGCCGAGGTTGAGCGGACGGCCCCATGGATGTCTATCTTCCGATCGCCGAGGTCACCCAGAACGTCCTGGTCCTGATCGGGCTGGGGCTCGTCGTCGGGCTGCTGACCGGGATGTTCGGAGTCGGCGGCGGGTTCCTCCTCACGCCGACGCTGATGCTGATCGGCATTCCCGCGCCGGTGGCCGTCGCCTCCTCCGCCAACCAGCTCGTCGGCGCCTCGGTCGCCGGGGTGATCAATCATTCGCGCCGCGGCAACGTCGATTACCAGATGGGCGGCGTGCTGATCGCCGGCGGGTTCTTCGGTTCGCTGGCCGGGGTCGAGCTGTTCGGCTGGCTGCGGCGTCTCGGCCAGATCGACCTCACCATCTCGCTCGGCTTCGTCGTGCTGCTCGGCACGCTCGGGACAATGATGCTGATCGAGAGCGTCGGCGCCATCCTGCGCGACTCGGCGCCCGGGGCACGGCGGCGCCTCCACCAGCACGCCTGGTTCCACCGCCTGCCCTTCAAGCTCCGCTTCCGGCGGTCGAAGCTCTATATCAGCGCGCTGCTGCCGCTGACTCTGGGCTTCACGGTCGGCGTGCTGTCCGCCACGCTCGGAATCGGCGGCGGCTTCATCGTGCTGCCGGCGATGATCTACATCCTCGGGATGCCGGCGAGCGTGGTGCCCGGCACCTCGCTTTTTCAGGCGATCTTCATCGCCGCGATGACGACCATCTTCCAGGCGGTGGCCAACCATACGGTCGACGGGCTGCTGGCGATCCTCACGCTGATCGGCGGGCTGGTGGGCGTACATTGCGGCGGGCTGCTCGCTGCCCGCATCCGCGGCGACTATCTCCGCGTGCTGCTGGCGCTCATCGTGCTCGCGGTCGGCACCAAGCTTCTCTTCGACCTCACGGCGGAACCGCCGAGCCGGTTCTCGATCGCCCCGAGAGAATTGTGAAGCGGGCTTTTCTCGCCGCGGCCCTCGGCCTCGCGCTCGTCGTCGCGCGTCCGGCTGCGGCGCAGAGCCTTGTCGCCGACCTGACCGAGCATTTCGTCGCCATCACTGCCGGCTTCAACGGCGCAACCGTCACGCTCTTCGGCACGACCGAGAGCGAGGGCGATATCGTGGTGGTCGTGCGCGGCCCCAAGCGCGACACGGTCGTGCGCGAGAAGAGCCACCTCGCCGGGATCTGGCTGAACGCCCGCAGCGTGATCTTCGCCGGCGTGCCGGGCTATTACGCGACGTTGTCCAGCCGGCCGATCGACGACCTGCTGCCGGCGCCGCGCCGCCAGCTCAACGGCATCGGGGTCGACGTGCTGCGCATGCAGCCGGTCGGCGCCGATCCCACGACCGACGTGGCTGCCTTCCGCCAGGCCATGCTGTCGGATCTGGAGCGGAGCGGGCTCTATACCAACCGGTCCGGCAACATCACGTTCCTCGGCAAGCACCTCTTCCGCACCACGCTGAGCTTCCCCGCCTCGGTACCGACGGGCGCCTACACGGTCGAGGTGTTTCTCGTGCGCAACGGCGACGTCGTCACGTCCGAGACCATCCCGCTCGGCATCGAGCAGACCGGATTCGAGGCCGCGCTCAACGACATCTCGGAGGCGCATGCGCTCATCTATGCGATTGTTGCCGTGCTCGTCGCGGCGATGGCAGGATGGCTCGGCAGCCTCGTCTTCAGGAGCGCGCGATGAGCGAAGCGGCCGGGCCGGCGCAGGAGCGCGTGTTCCTGGTGGTGATCGACGACACGCCCGAGATGCGGGTGGCGCTCCGCTATGCCGCCAACCGCGCCCGCCATGTCGGCGGCAGGGTCGTGCTGCTGCATGTCTACGAGCCGCCCGACCGGCAGCACTGGATGGCGCTCGAAAGCCTGATGCGCGAGGAGCGGATGGCCGAGGCCGAGCTTCTCACCCAGCGCCTCGCCGCGGAGACTGCGGCGCTGACCGGGACGCTGCCGGCGGTCCATCTGCGCGAGGGCGCCACCCGCGACGAGCTCCTGAAGCTGATCGACGAGGACCCGTCGATCTCGGTCCTCATCCTCGCCGCCGCCTCCGGCGATGCCGGCCCCGGCCCGCTGGTCTCGGCCATGTCCAGCAAATATGTCGGCCGGCTGCGCATCCCGGTGACGCTGGTGCCCGGCGGGCTGACCGAGGCGGAGATCGATGCGCTGAGTTGAGGGGCCCCTTGACTTCCGCCGCCCGGGGGCCAAGTTCCGTGGGAGTTTCCGGAGCCCGCCCACATGTTCATCCAGACCGAACAGACCCCCAATCCCGCCTCGCTGAAATTCCTGCCCGGCCGCACCGTGCTGGAAAGCGGGACGGCGAACTTCCCCGCGCCCGAGACGGCGGAGCGGTCGCCGCTGGCGCGCCGGCTGTTCGAGCTGGACGGCGTCGCCGGCGTGTTTCTCGGCCACGACTTCGTGACCGTGACCAAGGCCGGCGAGGCCGACTGGTACGCGCTGAAGCCGTCGATCCTGGGCGTGATCATGGACGTCTACACGCGCGGCGAGCGCGTGATGGAGGCGGACGCCGAGGCCACGCCCGAATCGACCGCGTCCGACGAGGACGACGAGATCGTCGGCCAGATCAAGGAGCTGATCGACACCCGCGTGCGTCCGGCGGTCGCGCAGGACGGCGGCGACATCGTGTTCGAGGGGTTCCGCGAGGGCATCGTCTACCTGCACATGCACGGCGCCTGCTCGGGCTGCCCCAGCTCGACGGCGACGCTGCGCGCCGGCATCGAGAACATGCTGCGACACTACATCCCCGAGGTCAGCGAAGTCCGGTCGGTGTAGGCCGCGGCACACGGCGGAAGGCGCTGCGCTTTTCCGCCCTACGCTCCTGAGACGGTCGGCGGAAGGCGCTGCGCTTTTCCGCCCTACAGCACCGGAGCGTAGGGCGGAATAGCGGAGCGTATTCCGCCATTGTCAGCCGCCCATCAGTCCCGGCCGCAGCACGCTGTCGCTCAGGAGCGGGAAGCGGCGCGGCTGGAAGAGCTGATAGTGCCACCATTCATTGCGGTAGAAGTCCCAGCCGGCGGCGGTCATCAGGCCGAGCAGGGTCAGGCGGTTGCGCTGCGCCGTCTCGGCGATCGCGATGGTGCCGTGATGCGACAGCGGGGTGAAGGCGTCGAAGCCAGTCCCCATGTCGAGCTCGCTGCCCTCGCCGTCGACCAGGGTGAGATCGACCGCGGCGCCGCGGGAATGCGGCGAGCCGCGCCGCGGATCGGCGAGGAAGTCCGGGTCGGGCCGGAAGTTCCAGAGCTTCCACTGCGCTTCGGTGGGACGGTACGCGTCGAACAGCTTGAGCCTCAGCCCGAGCGGCTGGGCGAGATCGATCGCGCGCCGCAGCAGCGACTCGGCCTCGGGGTTGAGGAAGCAGGCGGCACGGGCGTAGACCGGGGCGCCGGTGAAATTGTCGGCGGTCGCGTAGCGCAGATCGATCAGAATCTCGTGTGTGAGCTCGGTGATCTCGACCAGCATTCCTGTCCAACCCCTCCTGCGGCGGCGCCTTGATAGCACGGCGACCCTGCTCGCCTTCGACTGCTCCGGCGGCGCCTGCTCCGCGGCGGTGCTGGCGGGCGGCGTTGTCCGGGCCGAGCGCTTCGCCGTGATGGAGCGCGGCCAGGCGGAGGCGATCATGCCCCAAATCCGCGACGTCATGGCGGAGGCCGGGATCGGTTTCGCGGCGCTCGACGCGCTGGCCACCACGGTCGGCCCCGGATCCTTCACCGGCCTGCGGATCGGGCTCGCCGCGGCGCGCGGGTTGGCCCTCCCCTCGGGCAGGCCTGTGCTGGCGCCGACGGCGTTCGAGGCCTATCTGGCACAAGTTGAAGAGGCGTTGCCGGTGATCGTTGCGATCGACAGCCGGCGCGGACCGGTCTTCGTCCAGCGTTTCGGGGCCGACCGCAAGCCGCTGGCCGATCCGGCATCGGTCGAAGCCGAGGCGGCGGGAGGCTGCCTCCCCGACGGCCGGGCCATCGTGATCGGCGACGGCACAGGCCCGTTCGCGGCGCTGGGGCACAGGGACCTCGACATCCGCCCCGCCCGCATCCGAGCGGTCGACGTCGCGCGGGCAGCCCTTCTGACCGATCCGGAGCGGCCGCCGGTGCCGCTCTACCTGCGGCCGCCGGACGCGACGATGATGCGGGCGCCCGTCCCGTGACGGCGATCGATATCCGGGCGTTCGACGAGGCCGACCTCGAGGCGGCCGAGCGGATCCACAGTGACGCCTTCGGCAGCGCGGCCTGGGACCGCAAGGCGCTCAACGAGATCCTGGCCATGCCGCATGCCGGTGGCCTGATCGCCGTCGATCCCGTGTCCGCCGAGCCGGTCGGCTTCCTGCTTCACCTTATGGTTGCACCAGATGCCGAACTGCTGACGATCGCGGTGGCGCGGGTGGCGCGGCGGCAGGGAATCGGCCGGGCCCTCGTCGAGGCCTTCCTGGCCTTGGCGGTCGCCAACGGGGCCGCGCGCGCACTCCTTGAGGTGGCCGAGGACAACCGGGCGGCGCTGGCGCTCTACCGCGACGTCGGATTCGAGCAATCCGGGCGGCGCAAGGATTACTATCAACGGCCTGGCAGCCGGCCCGTTGCCGCGCAGCTTCTGGAACGTACCCTTCCCTAAGCGTTCCCTGGCTGAGCAGCATTGAGCCTGCAGTTTCATCGACCGCTGTCCGGCCGATTCTTGCAGAGCCGGTATTACACAAATTGCGATGCCGGATATTGCTTCGTACGGGCGAGAGAACTATCTTAGCTTTCTGAAGATTAATCCCAAGCAGGACAACATGACTGAAGAATCGCCCAACGTGGATTTGCTGGGTCTTACGACGGAGATCGTGGCGGCGCATGTCGCCAACAACACGGTCCCGCCAAGCGACCTGCCTTCGCTGATCTCGCAGGTCTACGGCGCGCTCGCGACGGTCGGCGCGGCGCCGGAGCCGGCGCCCGAGAAGCCGCAGCCTGCCGTGCCCGTACGCAAGTCGGTCCACCCCGACTACATCGTGTGCCTCGAGGACGGCAAGAAGCTGAAGATGCTGAAGCGGCACCTGATGACCGCCTACAGTCTCACGCCGGACGAGTATCGCGAGCGCTGGAACCTCCCGGCCGACTACCCGATGGTCGCCCCCAACTATGCCCTCCAGCGCAGCCGCCTGGCCAAGGAGATCGGCCTCGGCACGCGCGCCGGACGGGGCGAAGCCGCGTCCTGAGGTCTTGCGCGACCGCGTGATAAAGCCGGGAGAGTCGCCCGAACCCTGTAGGCTCTCCCGGTTTGCTTTTGTATAGTAGGGTGCACGCGGGACATGGCGGAGCGGTCTCAGGCGATGGCGACCTCGCGGCTCGAACAGCGCTGCATCGACAAGGGTCTCAAGATGACCGACCAGCGCCGGGTGATCGCCCGGGTGCTGTCGGACGCCGACGACCATCCCGATGTCGAGGCGGTGCACCACCGCGCCACGGTGGTAGATCCCAGGATCTCGATCGCCACGGTCTACCGGACGGTGCGACTCTTCGAGGAGGCGAACATCCTCGACCGGCACGATTTCGGCGACGGGCGCGCGCGCTACGAGGAAAGACTGCCGGAGCATCACGACCACCTGATCGATGTCCAGAGCGGCCGGGTCGTCGAGTTCAAGAACGAGGTCATCGAGGATCTGCAGCGGCGGATCGCCACCGACCTCGGCTATCGGCTGGTCGGCCACCGGCTCGAGCTCTACGCGGTACCGCTGGAAGCCGCGCGGGAAGACGAGACCAAGCACCCGCCGGGCCGGCGGTGATGGCCGCGCCCTGCCTGGACGTGCGGCTGGCCGCCTGATGCCGCTCGCCTCGCACGGCCTCAGCTTCGTGCGCATCAGCCTCTATGCCGGGCTGACGCTGATCGCCATTCCGATCCAGCTGGCCTGCCTGGCGCTGGGGCCCGGACCGGCCTCGTGGTTTCCGCCGCACTACCACCGGCTGGTCCTGCGCGTCTTCGGCATCCGGGTCACGGTCAGGGGAACGCTGCCCGAACGCGGCCCCGCCCTCGTGGTGTCGAACCACATCTCCTATCTCGACATCGAGGTTTTGTCGGCGCTGATGCGGGTCAGCTTCATCGCCAAGCAGGATGTCGCCCGCTGGCCCGTCTTCGGGATGCTCGCCAAGCTGCAGCGTTCGATCTTCGTCGAGCGGGTACGGCGCCAGCGCGCGGGCGAGCAGCGCGACGTGATCGTCGACCGGCTTGCCGCCGGCGACATCCTGGTGCTGTTCCCGGAGGGCACGAGCTCCGACGGCAATCGCGTGGTGCCGTTCAAATCGGCGCTGTTCAGCGTCGCAGAAACGCGGCCAGGCGCAGCGCCGGTGCCGGTCCAGCCGGTGAGCATTGCCTATGTCAGGCTGAACGGGATGCCGATCGGCCGGACGATGCGGCCCTTTCTCGCCTGGTACGGCGACATGCAGCTGGCCGACCATCTGTGGGCGATGACGGCACTTGGCGAGACCGAAGTCGTGGTAGAGTTCCACGCGCCCGTGTCGGCGGAGCAGTTCGGCTCGCGCAAGCGGTTGGCCGAGCATTGCCGGCGCGTCATCGCGGCCGGGCTCGAGGCGGCGAATGCCGGCCGCGACCGGCCGCCCGAGCCGGAACCAACCCCCGTACAACCGGCCGCCGAACAGGCGCCGCTGCCCGCCTGAAGGTGAGAGTTGAGCCGCAAGCTGCATATCAAGACCTATGGCTGCCAGATGAACGTCTACGATTCGGGCCGGATGGCGGACGTGCTGGCGCCGCTCGGATTCGAGCCGGTCGACGCGCCCGACGACGCCGACATGGTGATCCTCAACACCTGCCATATCCGCGAGAAGGCGGAGGAAAAGGTGTTCTCGGATCTGGGCCGGCTGGAGAAGCTGCGGCGGACGCGCGAGGGGATGATCCTCGCCGTCGCCGGCTGCGTCGCCCAGGCCGAGGGTGCGGAAATCATGCGCCGCGCGCCCTATGTCGACATCGTGCTGGGGCCGCAGACCTATCATCGCCTGCCCGAGATGGTGGCCCGCGCCGCCCGTGCCCGCGGCCGCGGCGTGCTCGACACCGAGTTCCCGGCCGAGCCGAAATTCGACTCGCTGCCCGACGAGAGCCGTGCGCCCGGCGTCTCGGCCTTCCTCTCGATCCAGGAGGGCTGCGACAAGTTCTGCACCTTCTGCGTCGTGCCCTATACGCGCGGCGCCGAGTATTCGCGGCCGGCCGCGTCGATCGCCACGGAGGCGAGGCGGCTCGTCGCCGGCGGGGCGCGCGAGCTCGTGCTGCTGGGCCAGAACGTCAACGCCTATCGCGGCGAGTCGCCGAACGGCGGCAGCTGGGGACTCGGCCGGCTGCTGCTGGCGTTGGCCGAGCTGCCGGGGATCGAGCGGCTGCGCTACACGACCTCGCATCCGCGGGACGTCGACGACGAGTTGATCCAGGCGCATGCCGAGTGTCCTGCGGTGATGCCCTTCCTGCATTTGCCGGTCCAATCGGGCAGCGACCGCATCCTGGAGGCGATGAACCGCCGCCACGGTGTCGACGCCTATCTCCGCGTGATCGACCGGTTCCGCACGGCGCGCGGGGACATGGCGTTCTCATCCGACTTCATCGTCGGTTTCCCCGGCGAGACCGAGGCGGATTTCCGGGCGACGCTCGATCTGGTCGAGCGGATCGGCTATGCCTCGGCTTTTTCGTTCTGCTACTCGCCGCGTCCGGGCACGCCCGCCGCCGGCATGGGCAATGCCGTGCCGTCGGAGGTTTCGCGCCGCCGCCTGCATGAGCTGCAGACGGTGCTGGAGGCTGGGCAGCGTGAATTCAACCGTTCGATGGTCGGTCGGACCTTGCCCGTGCTGTTCGAGCGGCCCGGCCGCCATCCCGGCCAGATCCTCGGGCGGAGCCCCTACCTGCAAGGCGTCCACGCGGCCGGTGCCAAGGCCTCGATCGGCGGGGTGCTGCCCGTCCGGATCGTCGATGCGACGCTCAACAGCCTGGCCGGCGAGATCGGCGCTGCCGCATGCGCCGCGTGAGCAAGGTCGCCCCGCTTCGGCGCGACACGGCGGAGGCGCAGGTCGAGTTCGCCGACAACGCCTTGCTGCCGGTGCTGTTCGGCGCCGAGGACAGCCATCTCCGCGCGATCGAAGAGGCGCTGGGCGTGACTTTGGCCGGGCGCGGCAATCGGGTGACCATCACGGGAACCGCCGACGCGGTCGAGCGGGCCCGGCTGGTGCTGACCGGCCTGCATGAGCGTCTGATCCGCGGGCTGGAGCTCGGGCCGGGCGACATGGACTCCGTGCTGCGGGCGGCCCGCTCGGCGCCGGACTACCATCCGCTGGGCGCGCTCGCCGAGGCGGCGCCGATCCGGACACGCAAGCGGCTGATCGCGGCCCGGACGCCCGGCCAGGCGGCCTATATCCATGCGCTCCAGGAGAATCTCCTGACCTTCGGCCTCGGCCCGGCAGGGACCGGAAAGACCTACCTGGCGGTCGCCACCGCCGTCGACATGCTGATGACCGGCCGCGTCTCGCGGATCGTGCTGTCGCGGCCGGCGGTCGAGGCCGGCGAACGGCTCGGCTTCCTGCCCGGCGATCTCAAGGAGAAGGTCGATCCCTACCTCAGACCGCTCTACGACGCGCTGCACGACATGCTGCCGCACGAGCAGGTGGTGAAGCGGCTGGCCAACGGCGACATCGAGGTGGCGCCGATCGCCTTCATGCGCGGCCGCACCCTGCCGCATGCGTTCGTGATCCTCGACGAGGCGCAGAACGCGACGCCGGTCCAGATGAAGATGTTCCTCACCCGGATGGGCGAAGGCTCGATCATGGCGGTCACCGGCGATCCGACCCAGACGGACCTGCCGCCGGGCGTCACTTCCGGCCTGGCGGATGCGCTCGAGACCCTGCACGGCGTCGAGGGCATCGCCATCGTGCGGCTGAGCGAGGCCGATGTCGTGCGGCATGCCCTCGTGCAGCGGATCGTGCGTGCCTACGAAGCGCGCGAGGCGAGCCGGCGATGAGCGCATTGGCCACGGCAGAGGAAGCAGATATTGGCGAGATCACCGTCAGCGTCACCTCGCCGGCGTGGTCGACCTGCCTGCCGAATGCGGAACTGCTGGCGCGAGGCGCGGTGCGGGCGGCATTGGCGGCGGCCTGCCCGGACCTGGGGCCGGCCGGCGTTGCCGTGGTCCTCGCCGACGACCGCACGGTGCGGGGCCTCAACCGCGACTGGCGGGCGAAGGACGCGCCGACGAACGTGCTCTCATTTCCCGCCACCGACACGGCCGAAGGCGAGATACCCTCTCCCGTCCTGGCCGGCATGCCGCTCGAGCTCGGCGACGTGGTGCTGGGCTGCGAGACCTGCGTCGCCGAGGCGGCGGCGCAGCACAAGGAGCTGTCGCACCACGTCCGGCACCTGATCGTCCACGGCGTGCTGCACCTGCTCGGCTACGACCATATCGCCAACGACGCGGCAGCGCGGATGGAAGGCCTCGAGACGCGCGCGCTCGCCACGCTTGGCGTACCGGATCCCTACGAGACATGACGAGCGCGCGCGATCCTTCCGACGAGGACGAGCGGCCGGCCCTCACGCTCTGGGAGAGGCTGCGGCGGTGGAGCGGCCTGCCGGCGGGCGACGGCGACGAGGCCGACGAGAACGAGCGGGCGCCCGATCCCGAGGAGCAGGCACTCATCCGCAACGTGCTCCGCATGCGCACGCTGCAGGCTTCCGACGTGATGGTGCCGCGGGTCGACATCATGGCCGTCGAGGTCGGGACGCCGTTCTCGGAACTGGTAGAACTGCTGGTCTCGGAGGGCCATTCGCGGCTGCCCGTCTACCGCGGCGATCTCGATCACGTGATCGGCATGGTGCACGTCAAGGACGTGCTGGGCTTCGTCGCGGCGCGGCGGACCACCACGCTGGAGAACCTGCTGCGCAAGGCCCTCTTCGTGGCGCCGTCGACCCCCGTCATCGACCTGCTTTCGCAGATGCGCCAGCAGCGTGTGCACATGGCCTTCGTGGTCGACGAGTTCGGCGGCATCGACGGGCTCATCACGATCGAGGACGTGGTCGAGGAGATCGTCGGCGAGATCGAGGACGAGCACGACGAGGACGAGCCCGCACGCATCATGGAGCGGGCCGACGGGACGCTGCTGGTCGATGCCCGGACGCCGATCGAGGATCTCGAGGAGAAGCTGGGCGTTGGGCTCCGGCCCGACGAGGACGAGGTCGACACGGTGGGAGGACTGATCTTCATGCTCGCCGGCTACGTGCCGGGCCGCGGCGAGACGCTCTCCCACGGTTCGGGTACCGGCTTCGAGATCCTCGACGCCGACGAACGGCGGGTGCGGATGGTCCGGGTGACTCCACCGAGCGAGGAGGACGAGGACGACGATGGCGCATGAAACGGCGCGCCTGCGCCGTTTCGCCGCCGCCGTCGCCGCACTTCGAGGCTGGCGCCGCGCCGGGCTCGCGCTCGCGCTGGGCGTCGCGGCCGCTGGCGCCATGCCGCCCTTCAACCTGGTTCCGCTGCTCCTGGCAACGTTTCCCGGCCTCGTCTGGCTGCTCGACGGCGCCGGCTCGAAGCGGCATGCCTTCTTCGACGGCTGGCTGTGGGGAATGGGGTTCTTCGTCCCCAGCCTCTACTGGATCGCCTATTCGCTGTTCGTCGATATCGGGCAATTCTGGTGGATGGTGCCGTTCGCGGTACTCGGCCTGCCCGCCTATCTCTCGCTTTACGTCGGGGCCGCGTGCTGCGCCGCGTGGGCGACGACTCGGCGCGAGGGCCTCGGCCGGATCGCCGCCTTTGCCGGCTGGTGGGCGGTCGGCGAGTGGTTTCGCGGCCACCTGCTGACAGGGTTCCCGTGGCTGCTGGTCGGCTATGCCTGGTCGGGCGACGCGCCGGCATTGCTCGCCGTGCTGCAGTCGGCGTCGCTGGTCGGGATTTATGGCTTGAGCTTCGCCACCGTGCTGGTCGCCGCCCTGCCGGCCCGGCTCGCCGACCCGGCGCCGCTCGGCCGCCGGATTGCGCCTGCTGCGATCGGGCTTGCCGTGGCGGCGGCGGCCGGTGCCTGGGGCGCCTCACGGCTGGCATCCGGGGAGGATCCGACGGTCCCTGGCGTGACCGTGCGGATCGTCTCGACCGACCTGCCCCATCGCGCCGATTGGGATCCCAAGGCGGTGGCCGAGGATTTCAGGACGGTCCGGTCGCTGGCGCGGAGCCCCGGCTTGGACGGCGTCCAAATTTCGGCCTGGCCGGAGGGTGTCGTCGACGCGCCGCTCAACCGTGATGCCGACGCGCGCGCGGCCGTCGTCCCGGGGGTTCCGCCGGGCGGGCTCGTGCTGACCGGCACGATCCACGCCGAGGGCCAGGGGCGCGACCTCAGGGTGTGGAACAGCGTCATGGCCGAGACCGGCGAGGCCGCCGTCATCGGCATCTACGACAAGCATCACCTGGTGCCGTTCGGGGAATTCGTGCCCTTCCACGAATGGCTTTCCTTCAGCCAGATCGCTTCCTCGCGCTTCGACTTCTCGACCGGCCCCGGCCCGGCGACCCTGGACCTGCCGGGCCTGCCGCCGGTCGCCCCCATCATCTGCTACGAGGCGATCTTTCCCGGCGAAGTCGTCGACGAGTCGCACCGGCCGGGCTGGATGCTCAACGTTACCGATGACGGCTGGTTCGGGCGCAGCATCGGGCCCGAGCAGCACTTCGCCATCGCGCGCGTCCGCGCGGTCGAGGAGGGCCTGCCGTTGGTCCGCGCGGCCAACGGCGGCATTTCCGGACTCGTCGATGCGCATGGCCGGCGCGTCGCCAGCCTGCCGCTCGGCCAACCGGGGGTCCTCGACCTTCGCTTGCCCGGCGCGCTACAGTCATACCCGCTCTACGTGCAGTATAGTAATACGTCGCTCGTTTTTTTAGTAATTATCGCGATATTCAGCGGCACTCTACCGGTTTACTACTTGGGGGATGCAAGGCGGCTGCCCTTTCTATTGCAGCAGTAGCGGCGGGATGTTGACGGCGCTCTAACGTATGAAATATGAGTGGGAAACTCGCTAGCTCCTTGCGAATGCCATGCCTGCGCAGCCTGCAAGACGACGACCGGTCCGGCGGCGTCCAAAGCTGGATCAGCCAAATCCCGTCGATGTCCATGTCGGCAGCCGCGTCCGGTTGCGGCGAACGCTTCTCGGCATGAGCCAGGAGACGCTCGGCGGCCGGATCGGACTCACCTTTCAGCAGGTGCAGAAATACGAGCGTGGGGCGAATCGCATCGGCGCCAGCCGTTTGTGGGAATTATCGACGGTGCTCGACGTGCCGGTGCAGTTCTTTTTCGGCGACATGTCCGACGAGACGCTCCGGGCGATGGAGCAGATCGTCAGCGGCAGCGGCAACGGCGCGGGCACGCCCTTGACCGAAGCCGTGGACCCGCTGGCGCGCCGCGAGGTGCTGGAACTGGTGCGCGCCTATTGCCGGATTGCCGACGCCTCGGTGCGGCATCGCCTGTTCGAGCTGACCAAGACGATGGCCGCCGCCTTCGAGGACGGCAAGTACTAGCCGACCGGCCGCCAAGGCGGCTTGTCAGCGCGCCGGCGCACGCGCTATGCCGGCCGCCCGATCCCCATGCCCCAACCGTCATGATCGATCTTCCGCGCCATGATCGCCTGCATGGCCGTCGACGCGGCCGCCGGCTCCGGCTGGGCCAGGCGACGCTGCTGGCCGAGGCCCTGCCGCATTATCGCCTGACCGTCGAGGAACTTCGGCGGCTCGGACCGCGTGGGGTGTTCGAGACCGCCCCGCGGCGGGTCTGGCTGGAGATCGGGTTCGGCGGCGGCGAGCATCTCGCGCATCAGGCGGCAAGCCACGCCGATACCGGCATCATCGGCTGCGAGGTCTTCCAGACCGGCATCGTCTCGCTGCTGCACCATCTCGACGAAGGCGGGATCGGCAACGTGCGGATCGTCACGGACGATGCGCGGCTGGTTCTCGACGTGCTGCCGGATGCGTCGCTCGGCCGCGTCTTCATCCTGTTTCCCGACCCCTGGCCCAAGGCGCGGCACCACAAGCGGCGCCTCGTTTCGCCATCGACGATGAATGCGCTCGCCCGCACCATGGAAGAGGGCGCAGAGCTTCGTCTCGCGACCG
>DATGFU010000737.1:0-7237 GCA_035308865.1 Allostellaceae bacterium
TGACGATCCGCAGATTGTAGTGATCGCCCTCCCAGCGGAACGGGCCAGGCTCGGTCCAGGTCCTGATGATGAGGTCGTGCGCCTCCTTGAACCGGTCGCGGTTGAAGGCGGGGTTGACGTTGTTGGCGAGCTGCTCGACCCCGCCGCCGCGCACGATGCCCGGCACCATCCGTCCCTTCGAGATCATGTCCAGCATCGCCACCTCCTCGGCGAGCTGGACCGGATTGTCCCAGGTCGGCAGCGGGTGGCCGAGCTGCACGATCTTCACCCGCGAAGTGCGCGCCGCCATCACCGCCGCCATCATGTTGCAGCGCGGCTGCATGCAGTAGACGGCGTTGTGATGCTCGTTGAAGGTGATGCCGTCGAAGCCGACCTCCTCGGCGAACTGGTGCTCGACGATCCGCTCGCCGTAGAGCCGGCTGCCTTCCTTCGGGTCGAAGAAGCGGTTCGAGAAGATCAGGTTGTTGTCGCTCGGCCGGCGCGCCGGATGGTCGCCGGCGAACTTGTTGAGCGACGTCTCGTCGCGGAACGCGCCATAGGGCTGCTCGGTGAAGTACGAGACGAACATCGGAGGGTCTCCTAGCCGGCGAGCCGGGCGCGGTGCCGGGCTTCCGGCGCATCGAGATGATCGAGAAGGGCCTCGGCGAGGACGGCCGGGATTTCGAGATCGGCGGCATGGCCGGCCGCATCGAGCTGGCGATGGACCGCGCCGTCGAGCGCCCCGGCATAGGCGCGGGCACAGGATTCCGGCACGATCCGGTCGGCTTTGCCCCAGGTCACTACCGCCGGCAGGTGCAGGCCGCGCAGCAGGTGGGGCAGCGCCGGGTTGTACATGTAGGGCTTCCAGGCGATGCGCGTCGTCATCTCGCGGTTGTTCTCCCACCGGTCGAGATGCGCTTCGGTGCCGCCCGGCACGCAAGCCGCGAAGGCTTCGGCCGAAGTGAAGCCCAGTTCGACATAGGTGGCCGAGCTGACCAGGAACTGGTCGAGGATCTCGCCTGACGTCGGCTTGATGCCCATCGGCGCGTGCAGCAGCAGCCCGTCGACCCGCTGCGGGCCGCGCACCGCCAGCTCGGCCGCGACCCAGCCGCCGAATCCCAGGCCCAGCACGGTCGCCCGGCCGATGCCCAGCGTGTCCAGCGCCTGCCCGACCAGCGCCGCCAGATCCGGCACATTGCGCAGCCAGGCCGGCCGTTCCGACTGATCGAAGCCGGGCGGCGAGATCGCGATCACCCGCCGGCGCTTCGCCAGGATCTCGTGGAGCGGCTCCCAGCCCAGCCAGCCGAATTCATGCGGCAGCACGACCAGCGCCGGGCCGTCACCGCCGATCAGGGCCTCGACCCGTCCGGACGGCAGTTCGATCGTCTTCGCTTCGGCGGGCATGGCGTTTCCGTACGTTGCCGTTCTTGCCGCTGACCATGAAGAGCGGCCGCCGCGGACGCCAATTCCGATTCGTCACCGAGCGTGCTTGGTTCGGTATCGGGGCCCCCTCCCCCTGCCCCTCCCGCAAGGGGAGGGGGATCAGCGTGGTCCGGGCTTCGCCGCCGCGTGGGCCGAAACCTGCGGGACGTCGGTGAAGGCGGAGCCGTCGCCGACGTTGCGGCGCTTCTTCTCGGTGAAGTGCCAGCGCCCGTCGATGCGCTTCAGGGTCCAGCGCACCATGCCGGCGCTGCGGATCGCGATCCCCTCGTCCTCGCGCAGCACCGTCATCGAGTAGCCATGGGCGAAGGCGTCGTCGCCGTCGATCCGGATGACGAGGTTGAAATCCTGGAGATGCAGCGAGCGGCCCTCGAATTTCTGGTGCGCGTCCGGGTCGCGCAGCATGCCGTAGAGCGCTTCGTGGCCCTCGAAACGAACCGCGCCGTCATAACCGGCGCCGCCGCGCTTCACCGTGACGAGGTCGTAGACGCCGTCGGGCGCCCATTGGCCGATCCACTCGTCGTGATAGCCGAGATCGCAGTAATGGCCGTAGCGGCCGATCAGGTAGCGGATCTCCCGCTCATCCTCCAGCTGCTCCACCCGGCGGCGGAGATCCCGCAGCTCGTCGTCGGACATGATGGGTCCCTCCCGTTGGCCGAAGTGGCGGAATACGCTTCGCTATTCCGCCCTACGGCGTCTGTAGGGCGGATAAGCGAAGCGCAATCCGCCGCTGTGTCTACCGCTTCTCGGCCGCCGCCACGGCGTCGACCAGATCCTGGATGCGGGTGAACACGCGGGCGCCGGCGCCGACAAGCGCCGCCGTTTTGGTCGCGACCGTCCCGGTATCGCCACTGACCAGCGCGCCGGCATGGCCCATGGTGACGCCCTCGCGCGCGGTCTGGCCGGCGATCAGCGCATAGACCGGCTTGCGCGCCCCATAGCGGAGCAGCGCCTCGGCCAGCTCCTCCTCCTCGCTGCCACCGATCTCGCCGATCACCACCATCGCCGAGGTGCCGGGATCCGCCTCGAAGACCGGCACCATATCGGCGAACCGCGTGCCCTTGACGCTGTCGCCGCCGACGCCGACCCACAGGCTCTGCCCGAGGCCGCGCTGCACCAGGCGGTAACCGACCTCGTAGGAGAGCGTGCCGCTCTTCGACATCAAGCCCAGAGAGCCGGGCGCCAGCGACACGCTCGGCAGGAAGCCGAGCTTCACCCGCCCCGGGATCGCCATTCCCGGCGTCGACGGCCCGATCCAGCGCGCCCCTGCCGCGCGCACCGCCGCCAGCGCCTTCAGCGCGTCGTGCACCGGCATGCCTTCCGCCACCGAAACGAGGAAACGGATGCCGCCGTCGAGCGCCTCCTCGATTGCCTGGAGCAGCGAGAGCGGCGGCACGACCAGGACGCTCGCGATCGCCCCGGTCGCCGCCACCGCCGCGGCGCAGTCGCGGAAGATCGGCAGCCCGTCGAGTTCCGTGCCGTTGGGCGACACGCCGCCGACCACGTTGGTGCCGTAGGCGCGCATGTTGGCGGTATGGGCCCGGCCGACGCGGCCGGTCATGCCCTGGACGATGACCGGCGTCTCCGGCGCGAAGAACGCGCTCATCGCGCGGCCCCGGCCGCGGCGATCACGAGATCGACGGCGCGGTCGAGATCGGTCTCGATGGCGATCGGATTGCCAGCCGCGGCTATGGTGGCCTGCGCCTCGGCCAGCCCGTTGCCGATCAGCCGCGCGGTGATCGGGACGGCGAGCTCCGGCACCTCGGCCAGGGCGCGCAGCAGCAATGTCGACAGCTCGCCCAGATGCGTCGAGCCGGCGAAGAAGTTGATCAGCACCGCACGCACGGAGCGATGCGCCGCGATCCACCTGAACACCTGGATCAGCCGGGCGGGATCGCCGCGGAACTGGCCGGTGCGGATATCGCAGAAATTGACCGGCTTGCAGCCGCGCTGCACCAACTCGTCGACCAGTTGCATCGACAGCCCGGCGCCGGTGGTCACCAGCCCGATCGTGCCGTGCGGGTCCAGCTCGACGAAATCGAAGCCTTGCGCCAGCTTGAGCGCCACCTCCGGATAGGCGGCGGCACGGCGCTCGACCAGCGCAGCCAGCGCCGGGCGCCGCGGGATCGCGTTCTCGTCGACGACCAGCTTGGCATCGCCTGCGAGCCAACTGCCGTCCGGCCGGATGAAGAGCGGGTTGATCTCCAGCAACAGCGCCTCGAGCTCGAAGAAGCACGACGCCAGCACCGCGGCGGCTTCACGGATCGCGGCGGCGGGCGGGTCTGCCAACCGATCGGCCCGCGCGGCGGCAGCGCCAGTGACCGCCTCGGGCGTGGGCTCGGCCAGCTCCGATAGTAGAAGGTCACGCCGCGACGGATCCTCGATATCGACGCCGCCCTCGGCCGCCGCCATCACCCGGATGCGGCCCGACGCCGGATCGACCATGCAGGAGAAATAGGCCTCGACGGCTTGGCCTACCGCCTGCTCGACCCGGCAGCCGCGCACGGAATGGCCCTTGAGCGTCGAGCCGATCAGCCGCTCCAGCGCGGCGCGGAGCGCCGCCGGCGTCTCGACCGCGACGATGCCGCCGGCCTTGCCGCGGCCGCCCGCCGGCACCTGCGCCTTGACGATCCAGGGACCGGGAAACGCGACCTCGGCATCCGGCGACTCAGCCAGAATGCCCTCCGGCACCGGCACGCCGCTGGCGGCAAGAAGCGCCTTCGCATCGTGCTCCAGGAGCATCATTCGCGGCGGCTTTCGGCAAGGGACGGGATCATGCGCCGCATCTGGGGTGGCGGCGCGCGGCGCGGCAAGCCAGTTTTCCTGATCCGGCGATGATTTGCGGTCACGCGGGCGAGGTCATGACGACATCAGAAAAATTGCTTTGACCCCCAGGAGGACGGGTACTTTCCTGCGGGGGAAAATCGCGGGGAGGAGTGTGCGATGACTGCCAACGGTTCGGCTGCCCGGGCCATCACGGCGAGCGAGCCGATCGTGACTCAGGCCGAGGTCGCGTTCTTCCGCGCGAACGGCTTCGTGATTCCGGCCCGCGGCCTTCCGGACGAGGTGCGCGACGGGCTTTGCGAGGCCGTCGAAGCCGTGCTGCGCGACAACGAGGACTGGCCCAACCTGCTGCGCATGCCGCACGTGCCGAAACGGCCTGGCCTGCTCGAAGGCGTGGTCGGCGGCGAGCACGTGTTCCGCTACGCCGTCCATCCGGCGGTGCTGGACGTGGCCCGCACGATCTGCGGCCCGGACGTGATCATGTGGGGCTCCGAGATCTTCGCCAAGCCCCCGAGCGTCGGCAAGGCGACGCCGTGGCACCAGGACAACTACACGCCGGCGGTCAAGTCGGGCGCCGATGGCGGACGGTCGCAGGCGATGTCGATCTGGATCGCGATCGACGATGTCGGCGTCGACAACGGCTGCCTGCGTTTCGTGCCGAAATCCGGGCTTGGCGGGGTGCTGCCGCATGCCAAGGCCGAGGCCGCGGGGAGCCTGCTGAACTTCAACGTCGGCAAGGAGAATTTCGACGAGTCGACGGCGGTCGACGCGATCCTGCCGCCCGGCCATTTCTCGATCCACGATTCCTATGTGCTGCACGGCGCCAACGCCAACACCTCGGGACGGCGGCGGGCCGGGATCGCACTCCACTACATGCCGGCGAGCGACGTCTACGACCGCAGCTTCGGCATGGCCAAGGGCTCAGGCCTCTCGAAGCCGGCGCCGATCGCGATGCGCCCGATCTGGCTGGTGCTGGGCGAAAACCGCAACCCGGAGAACGATTTCACGATCGGCCACGACGGGCTGGGCGATCTCGACGCCATGGCCGAGGATGCACGGCGGCGGTATTCGTAGGCGGCGAAGTTGGGAGCTTAGCAGCCGGTTTAGGCGCCACCCATAAGGCAGAGCCCGGGACGCGTGCGCCCCCCAGGGCTCGACTGGGTGCGGGTCGATAATGGAATGTCTGTATCGGAAGGAAAGGCGGTCAAGCGGACAGTAACCGGCCCCTGACCGCGGCTACAGAGAGCAGACACGGGTGCGTAGACAGGGTGAGCCGTTTGGCTATGCGAAGCTAAATCGCCGCCAATGTATCAGCGCCAAAGCGGCAACCAATTCCAAAGAATCTTCACCTTCGCCAAACAGAAGTGCCCAGTGGTTTTCACGTATCATGCGAACATTGACCGCGGTAGCAAAATTCGATATGGCGAAGAAGAAAGTGCTGTATAATGGCATCCAAAATAACCAATCTTTCTCGTCTCCGATATTTATTCTGTATTTTGTTCCGAAAAAACTTGACTTCACAAATCCAGTTTCTTTATCGCCATAATATATACCGTATCTCACAAATATTATTTTTCGTATTGTTCTGAGCTCAATCCGATCCTGAAAATGCTCGTCCTTGAGCAAATATGTCGGGCGCGGGTTGCCGGACACGCGGTACTTATCCTTCTTCCTCGTCAACGTAAATTTCACACCGTCGCGTCGTTGTATTTCGACATGTTTCCGTAATACCGCGAACTGGTACTCGTTGCCGCGTGGTAAGCCGGTGCTTCCCGGTGAGTGCGATCGGGGCTGGTCCGAGGCCACAGGATGTACTCCGTCATTGCCCAGATGGACGGCCTTTAGCCGGGAACACCAAAGTGATGGCGTGGGCCATCTGATTGAGCCCGCTTCCCGTGTCAAGCAGCTTGTTCATCGCGGAAGGTACGCAGCATTACGCTTATGTCGCGGGTTTCGCATGAACCGGAAATAGAGCCAACGCTGCGGCTCCTTGGGTCCGGGAGAAAGCGCCTAGCTATTTCGTTGCTAGGCGTGCTGTGCGTCGTCTAGCCTTCGGAACGAACGCCGAACTGGCCTCAGGGGGAGCGACGGTCGCGTGGCCATGTCGGCGTATTCATCCACCGTCCATGTGGCGCACGGCGGGATAATCCAGGACGACGCGCGATGAAACGCGGCGGCCCCATGCTTTGGCTGATTCTGGTTCTCGCCGTGGGACTATCCGTTCCGGCCCTGGTCGTGGCGGTCAAGGAGGTAACCGGCGATCCGGTGCCGGAGATCAATCCGCTGTTCATCGGCGGGCTGGTGCTGTTCCTGCCGCCGGACGTGGACGCGTTCGTGAAGCGGCACCGGCCTCTATAGTAAGGTCGATCCCCGCCGCGACAGCTCGTCGGTCCGGCTACTTCGTCTGGCCGCTGTCGTTGCTGACGATCAGGCTGGAGACGTTCACCGGCTCGAAATCCGCGAGCGTGAGGCTCGTCAGGCAGGACAGGTCATCGTCGTTCCAGCGGGCGTCGGGGGTGCCGATCAGCCCGCCGCTGTCGCCGTTATCCGCCAGGATGATGCCGTAATTGCGGAAGCCGGTGATGATGATCGCCGCCTGCGGGCTCGTTGCGGCGCAAGTCGGCGTCGCCACGGAGGCCTTGAGCCGGTAGATCTCCCCCGCCGGTCCGGTCATCGAGCAGCTTGTCGGCGGCGTCGCCTGGGATATCTCCGATTCCGTGGGGATCGTCCCGCTGCTCGTCATGCAGCTGCCGACGCCGGTCGTCTCGGTCGCCGGCCAGACCCAGTAGTTCAGCATGTGGTTTAGCGTGAACCTAGTCGGGTGTCCGACCGCGCCCTTCGGGGCCGCCGGGGTGCCGGTGCCGATCACCTCGTCGGCATTCACCAGCAGCGGCGCCACCGGCAGCCCCGCCGCGTCGGACGTGCCCATGCCCTGCGGCGTCAGCGTATTGCGGCTCACGTCCGGCCACCGCGCGTTGGACGAATCTGTCCAGTTCGCGCCCTCGCGAATTCCCTGCCACATCTCGTACAGGGC
>DATGFU010000738.1:0-16080 GCA_035308865.1 Allostellaceae bacterium
GACGATCGAGGGGTTCAAGGGGGGCGACACGATCGAACTGCCTGGGCTCACGCTCTCGCCCGGCGATGTCATTACATACAGCCACGGCCAATTGATGATCGAAGACGGCGGCATCGTGCTGGCGGACCTCACCATCAGCGACGCGACTGCCGGCGCGATCTTCGGTCTGACGGAAACCGACACGGGTATCACCGAGGTGGTTACGGAGTATCCCGACCTCTATTCACCAAGCTCGCACTTCACGATGAATATTCCATCCACGATGTTCTCGGCGATCGACGCGGGGCTGCAGCGCGCGCTTCACGCCCTTGAGAGACTGACGGGCGAAGGTCCGCCGGCGATCAACATTTACACGCAGGCCCCGCTCGAACTCCCGGGGCGAAATCCCCACGATCCGCCGCTCTTCGGCGACGCCAACTTCGGCAACGGGCTACCCAAGCACCCGGATGGAACCATACATCTCAGCGCCCTTTCGATGGGGATCGTGCTCGCGGGAACGACGAACGCCGAAATCGTCGGGCACGCGGCAAACGAGTTCGCGCCACGCGAACTCCTCATCGGCAATGCCGGCGACGACACGATCCGGGGAGGCGGCGGATCGGGGTCGATCTTCTCCGGCTCGGGCAGCAACGAGATTCATACCGGCGGGGGTAACATGCTGGTTGGGTCGGGTGGCACCGACACGATCTGGACCGGCGCCGGCTACGACATCGTGCAGGCCTATGGGAGCGCCACAGTGCATGCCGGCGCCGGCAAGACCGTTTTCAGCGATCTCGGCACGGCGTCCAGTCACGACCGCGTGCATGGCGGGTCGGGCAGGACCGTGATGGAGAGCGGGCTCGGCCAGGACACATTCATCGGCGGCTCGGGCACTTCGAAGATGATCGACACCGGCAACGGTCACGTCGCGTTCCAGTTCAACAGAGGTGCGGGCGGCAATGACATCGTGAAGGGCTTCGATGCGGCGATGGGCGACTACATCCGCGCCGTGCCATCCATCAGTTTCGGCGCAAAGCAGATTCTCGGCCACGAGACGGTGTCCGGCGGCAGCACCTTCGTGAGCCTGTGGGACGGCACCCGCATCGAGTTCGTCGGCGTGACCAACCTGACGGCGGCGGATTTCCATTCCTGACGGCGTGACAGATCTGGCTTAAGGTCTTTTGCAGAGGCCGCGCGTACATCGATGGGGACGTTCCGCTATAGCGCTCTGACGGCCGCCGGCGCCCGTGTCTCCGGGGAGATCGACGCGGCCAGCGAGGGCGCAGCGGCTGCCGAGCTGCAACGTTCCGGCCTCTTCCCCTTGCACACCGTGCCCGCGACGACGGGTTGGCTTGCCGCGCAGGTTCAGATGCTCAGGCGCCGCCGTGGCCCCGGCGTGGCTCTTTCGGTCACGACCCACGAGCTGGCAGCGCTGCTGGGCGCCGGTCTGCCGCTCGACCGGGCGCTTGAGATCGTCGCCTCGATCGCTGGCGACAAGCGCCTCGCCGCCGCCTTTGCCGCGGTGCGTGAGCGGGTGCGCGGCGGCTCGGGCCTCGCGGCGGCGTTGGCCCTACACCCCGACCTCTTTCCGCCGCTCTATATAAGCCTGGTCTCGGCCGGCGAGGCGGCGGGGGCGCTTGACGTTGCACTCGCCCGGCTGGCCGAGTACCTCGACCGGGCGCAGGCGGTCCGCGAGCAAATCCGCTCGGCGCTGGTCTACCCGATCATCCTGCTCGCGACGGCTGGCCTGACCCTTACTTTCGTCCTGACGCGGGTGCTGCCGGAGTTCGCGCCGCTGCTGGCCACCGCCGGCAAGACCCTGCCGCTCTCGACGCGGATCGTGATGGGCGCGGCCGACCTCGCGACGAACTGGGGCTGGCTCGCGGTCATGCTGGGGCTGGGTGGCTGGCTGGCGCTACGGCGGGCGCTCGCCGAGCCCGGCTTCCGCCGCCGCTGGGATGCGCGCCTCCTCCGCCTGCCGGTCGCCGGCCCCCTCATCGCCGAGGCCGAGGCCGGGCGGTTCGCACGCACGCTGGGCACCTTGCTGAAGGCCGGGATGAACCTCCCCGCGGCGCTGACGCTCGCCCGCGAGACGGTCGGCAATCGTGCGATGGCCGTGGCCGTGGCCGATGCCACCCGCGACATTCGCGCCGGCGACAGCCTCGGCGCGCTGCTGGAGCGCTCCGGCCTCTTCCCGGCGCTGGCAGCGCAGCTCGTGCGCGTGGGCGAAGCGACGGGCCGGCTCGATGAGATGCTGCTGCACCAGGCCGGCCTGTTCGAACGCAGCGTCGCCCGCCAGGTCGAGCGCTGGCTGGCGGCACTCGTGCCCGGCCTCACGATCGTGCTGGGGCTGGTGGTCGCCGCGATCGTCGGCTCGGTACTGGCGGCGATCCTCGAGATCAACAACCTCGCCGGGTGATCCGATGCGGCGCAACGGCTTCACGCTCCTGGAGCTGCTGGTCGTGCTGGCGATTATCGGCGTCGTGCTGCTGACAATCCCGACCGGGCTGGGCGCCCTGCCAGGGATGCGGCTCCACGCGGCACAGCGCACGCTGGCCGACCGCCTGCGGACGGCCCGGCAGCTCGCGATCTCGACCGGCGCGCCCACACGCGTCCCGCTGGAGACGATCGGCCTGCCCCGAGGCGCGACGCTGAGCCCTCACCCCGATGAGATCCGTTTCTACGCCGACGGCAGCTCGACCGGCGGCGACCTCGTGCTGAGCGACGGCAAGCGCTCGTACCGCATCCGCATCGATCCGCTGACGGGCCGGGTCGCGACCGATGAGTGAGCGCGGTTTCACCCTTCTCGAAGTCCTCGTCGCCTTCGCCATCCTGCTGCTGGCCGTGGGCGTGCTCCTCCCCCTCTTCTCCGGCACGCTCGATCAATCCGCCCGTTCGGAGGAAGAGGCGCGGGCCGCGAGCATTGCCCGGTCGCTGCTCGAACGGGTCGGCACGGAGCTGCCGCTGGCCGACGGGACGCTGTCCGGCGAGACCGAGGGCTATGGCTGGCGCTTGGCGATCGAGCCCCTCGGCAGCTCCGACGACAGGGCCAGCTGGGCGGAAGCCGCTCATCGCGTCGACGTCACGGTCGAATGGCGCGCGGCCGGCCGCGTGCGGCGGGAGAGTGCGAGCACCATCCGCCTCGGCCCGAGGCCGGCGCCGCCATGAGCCGGGGCTTCACGCTGCTGGAGCTGCTGACGGCACTCGCCGTGCTGGCGATGATCGCACTCATGCTGCTGGGCTCCACCCACTACGGCATCGCGGTGTGGCGGCGCACCGACGCGCTTGCCGCGACCGCCGGCGAGCTGGCGCTCAGCCGTGCCATCCTCGCGCACGATCTCGGCAACGCCTTCCCCGAATGGCATGTCGAGCCGCCGGGCGTGTCGCGCATCGCCTTCGACGGCGGGCCGGACCGGGCAACATTTCTGGCGCCGGCACCGGCCTCGATGGGTGGGGCGGGCCTGGTGCGCTACACGCTCGCCGCTGCTGGCGCCGAGGGGGCCGCGCGCCTGGAGCTGTCGGCCATCCGCGAGCTCGGCACCAGCGATCCGCCGCCGGCCTCTGTGCTGGTCGACCGTGCGGCGCGCATCGAACTCGCCTATTGGGGACCGGGTTCCACCGGCGAAGCACCCGCTTGGCAGGACACATGGCGCGAGCGGGCCGAGCTGCCGTCGCTGATCCGCGTGCGCGTCGCATTTGTACCGGACGATAACCGCAGGTGGCCCGATCTGGTGGTCGCGCCGCGTATCGCGGTTGACGGCACTTGCGGCTATGATCCGATGTCCTTCCACTGTCGCGGGCGCTAGATGATCCCGACTGCGAGCCTCCGGCTCGGCACCGATGCGAGGGCGCTGGGCGAGCGCTTCCTCGCCTGGTGGTTCGGCGAGCTACGTGCGCTGGTGCCCGCCCCTGTGCTGCGCGCAATTCATCCCGCGCCGCGGCGGCTGGTGGTCGAGCTGGGTCCTGTCTTCACGCTTAAGCTGGCGGCCGAGGGCCGGGAGCAGGTGCTGGCTCAAGGCGTCGCCGGGGATCACGCGGCGTTGGCGGCGGCGCTGGCCGATCATGGCGATCTGGCGGGCGAGACGGGCGCCGTCGTCTTGCTGCCGCCCGAGAAGGTGCTGCGCCGCCGGCTCACGCTGCCGCTGACCCGCGATCGCGACCTGCGGCCGCTTCTGGCGTTTGAGTTGGAGCGGCAGACGCCGCTGGCCGCGGCGCAGGTCCATTACGATGTTCGCGTGCTGTCACGCGACCACGCCCGGCACCGCATGACGGTCGAGGTCGCGATGGCCCGACGCGAAACCGTCGACGTGGCCGTTGCTGAAATCGCCGCCTGCGGCATGGCATGCGCTTCGGTTGGAGCCGTTCCGGTTGCCGGCTCCTCGTGGCTGCCTTCCCTCCTCGCTCTGGCGCCACAATCTCCAACCGCCCGCCGACGCCGTCTGGTTCTCGCAGGCCTGGCGGCGCTGATAGCGGTGCTCGCCGTGACGCTCGTCATCGTCGACGAGATGCGCTCCGCTTCCGTCACGGCGGCGATTCAGGCGGAGTTGCGCGATGCCAAGGCGGCTGCCCAGCACGCGCGCGATTCACGCGCCAAGGCCGCGGCGCTGGCGGAGCAGCGGCACTTCCTGCCGGATCTGCGGCGGGCACGGCTGCTCTCCGGCCCACTCGACGAGCTTGCGAAAATCCTGCCTGATGACACCTACCTCACCGGGCTCAACTTCGACGGCGACGTCATCCGCATCCAGGGTGTCTCGACCAAGGCCGACCGCCTGATCGAGATCATCGACGCCTCGCATCTCTTCACTGACGCACGGTTTACGGCGCCGCTCGTCCAGCAACCCGGCAGTGGCGCCGACCGGTTCGACATCACGTTGAAGCGCCGGCCGCCATCGTGAGTCACGCCCGCCTCGCGAGCCGCGCCGCGGCCATAGCCTTGCTCCTCGGGCTGCTCCTCGTGCCCGCCCTCATGGTGCTATGGCCGCTTGGCGACGCATGGACATCCGAACGTGATGCGCAGGCCGCGGATCGCGACGCCCTTGCCGGGTATCGGCGCGTTGCTGCCGAGGGACCTCTGTGGGAGGCACGGATCCGGCAACTCGAGGGCGACGCGGCGAGCACGGCAGGCCTCGTCAAGGCATCGCCCACGCCTGCCGCCACGGCCGCCTTGCAGAGCGATGTGCGCCAGCTCGTGCAGGCCAGCGGCGGCGAGATCCGGACCGCTCAGCCGGGTAACGCGGTGCCGGAAAAGGGCCTGGAGCGGATCGAGGCGGGATTCGACCTGTCGTTGCCGGCCGAATCCCTCCCCGGCTTCGTCGCCGCCGTCGATGCCAACGATCCCTATCTCTTCGTCGACCGGCTGGACCTGACCGCACAGACGGCTCAAGGCAAGGCGCCCACCCTCACGATCCACCTTCAGGTTCACGCCTACCGGCGGCCCACATGACGAGCAACCGCCTGTTACCCTTCGGCCTCGCGGGAGTCGCTGCCCTGATCGGCTTGGCGCTGCTCGTCGAGTTCCTCGTCCCCTGGTCTCCGAGCCATGACGAAAGCCAGCCAGCCGCGCTGCCGGACGCGGCAGGGTTGGCGTCGCCGATCGTCCCCGCAACGGTCACCGATCTCGCGGAGCGCCCGCTCTTTACGGCGACGCGGCGTCCACAGCCGGCCTCCGCGGCACTTCCACCCGAGCCCGTCAAGCCGGTGGCGCCACCGCCCGAGCCTGCGACGACACTGACGTTGCTGGGAATCGTCGGTGACCCTGCGGCCAGGATCGCGGTCATTCGCGTCCAGAACACGCCGGTTCCCGTACGCGTCACCGAGGGTGCCAAGATCGATCGCTGGGAGGTCCGGCAGATCTTCGCAGACCATCTGACGCTCGTCTCAGGCGGCACGGTGCAGGAGTTGGGGTTTCCGGAAGGTGGTGGGCGCCCGGGCACAATACGAGCCTCCGGCACGAAGCACTGAGTCACCGCAGGGGTATCCGTTTGAAGCACGTTTTGATCCTGCTTGCGCTCGCGGTCCTGGCCGGCTGTTCCGCAAAACCCGCGGAACCGATCGCGCCTCCAACACCTCTGATGGCTGATGCGCAACCCCAGTCGGGCGCGGTGCTCGGGCCGCCCTCCGCAACGGTACCGGCGCCCCGGGCCGACCAGATCATCCGCGGGTCCGGCGTGTTCGTCGGCCACGAGCCGCCAGCTCGTCCTGGGCTGGAGACTGACGATAGCGACGGCATCACGCTCAACTTCGTGAACGCGGACGTGGCCGAGGTTGCCAAGGCGGTCCTAGGCGACTTCCTCAAGCTCAACTACGTGGTCGATGCGTCGGTGAAGGGGGCTGTGACGCTTCAGACGACCCATCCCCTCCCTCGGGACTCGGTGCTGCCGGCGCTCGAGGAGGCATTCAGGATAAGCGGGCTCGCACTCCTCCGCAGTGGCGACGTGTGGCGGATCGTGCCGATGGCGGATGCTCCGCGGCAGGCGGGTATCGTGCGGCCTGGCGGCCAGGCCGGCTTCGGCGTCGAGATCGTGCCGCTGCAATATGTGGGCGCCGGTGAGATGCAGCGCATGCTTGAGCCGCTCAGCCCGGCCGGGGCCGTGCTGCGGGCCGATACCGCCCGCAATCTCCTCGTCATCGCGGGCACCTCGGAAGAGCGGCGGGACCTCACCGATAACATCCGCGTCTTCGACGTCGACTGGATGAAGGGTATGTCCTTCGGCGTGTTCCCGCTCCGCTCGGCGGACGCGAAGGCGGTGGCTGGCGAGCTCGCCCAGATCATCGGCACCAAGGATGGGCCGCTGGCGGGTGTGGTGCACCTCACCGCGATCGAGCGGATGAATGCGCTCCTGGCGATCTCGACCCAGCCGCGCTACCTCGACGCGCTGCGGACCTGGATTGACCGGCTCGACCAGGCGCAGGCCTCCAACGACCAGCACCTCTACGTCTATTACGTCCAAAACGGCCGGGCCAAGGATCTGGCCGCCGTCCTCGCCAAGGCGCTCGGCGCCGAGGGCGGTGAGCAGGCGACCGCCGGGGGACCATCATCGGCGCCCACGACGGGACCGCAGCTCCCGGCCGTCCCGGAGGCGGTGTTGTCGCAGCTTTCGGGCGGTGGTGGACCGCCGCACGAGGCGGCGCCGCAACCCGACGATGCCTTGGGCGGTCTCTCGGCCGCGTCGCAAGGCCACAAGCAAGGCATGCGCATCACCGCGGACGAGGTCAACAACGCGCTCCTCGTCGTGGCGACGCCGACCGAATACGAGATGGTCCAGAGCGCTCTCGGCAAGCTCGACATTGCGCCGCTGCAGATCATGCTCGAAGCGGCGGTCGCCGAGGTCGACCTGACCGACCAGCTCAATTACGGCATCCAGTTCTACCTGCAGTCCGGGCCGGGCAATCAGATCTTCCGGACCAGCGGCGCCTCGCCGATCCCGGCGCCGACCGTGCCCGGATTCAACTACATCCTGAGCTCGGGGAACGACATCCGGGCGACATTGTCGGCGCTCGACGCCATCACGCATGTCACCGTGCTCTCGGCACCCGACGTGCTCGTGCTCAACAACCAGACCGCGACGCTGCAGGTGGGCGATCAGGTGCCGATCTCAACCCAGTCCGCGGTCAGCGTCACGGCGGCCAATGCCCCGGTGGTCAACAGCATCGAGTACCGCGACACCGGGATCATCCTCAAGGTGACGCCGCGCGTGAACGAGGGCGGGCTCGTCATGATGGACGTGGCGCAGGAGGTGAGCGATGTCTCGACCACCACGACCTCGACCCTCAACTCGCCGACCATCTCGGAGCGCAAGATCGACAGCACCATCGCGGTCCATGACGGCGAAACCGTCGCGCTGGGCGGTCTCATCAAGGACAGCCGCAGCCGCGGCCGCAGCGGGATTCCGGTGCTGCAGGACATCCCCTATGTCGGGGCCCTGTTCGGCGACAACTCCGAGTCGGTGAAGCGCACCGAGCTCCTCGTCCTGATCACGCCGCATGTCGTGCAGGGGGACCAAAAGCTCCGCGCGGTCACGGAGGAGATGAAGCGAAAGATGCCGGCGACGCTGCCCGTGCTGACATTGCCGGCACTGAAGCCCGGAACGTGACGTGACCCGCCAATCCGGCGTGGCGCTCATCACCGTGCTGATCGGCGTGGCGATCCTGGCGCTGATCGCCGCCGTCGTGATGTCGCAGACGACCGTCTCCGCCGGGTCGGCGCGCGGCCAGACCGAGGCCCTCCAGGCCGAGGCGATCGCCGATGCTGCGGTCGCCGAAACCGTGCTGGCGCTCGGCGACCGGCGCGCCGACCATCGGCCGCGAGTCGACGGCGTGCCCCGGACCATCGATGTGCTCGGGACGAAGGTCGAGGTCACCGTCCAGGACGAATACGGCCGGATCGACCTGAACCAGGCCGACGGCGGCCTGCTCGTCCGGCTCTTTCATGCCGAGGGGCTGAGCGGAGCCGACGCCGCGGCACTCGCCGACAAGGTGCTGGACTGGCGGGAGCCGGGGCCTGGCAAGCATCTGAACGGCGCCACGGCGGACGACTATCGTGACGCCGGCTACGCGTACCTGCCGAGGCGAGCGGCCTTCCAAACGGTGGACGAGCTCAGGCTTGTGATGGGCATGACGCCGGAACTCTACGACAGCGTCCGGCCGGCTCTGACGATCTACTCCGGACGGCCGGGGCTGAACCTGGCCACGGCACCGGTGGAAGCCCTCGTGGCGCTGCCGGGCTTCGACCGGCAGAAGGCGCTCGATGCGGTGGCGGGGCGGCTTCGGGACGACGCGACAGTGAACGGACCGGTCATCGGGGGCAGGATCGATCCCGCAATCCCGCTGGCGGGCTGGCCGTTCACGATCCGGACGAAGCTCGTCGCCGGACGGCGCGTGTTCGACCGGAGCACCACAGTAAGGCTGACGGCGGACCCCAACCGGCCGTTCTGGATCTTGAGCGAGGAAGAGAACGCCGAAATTGCGCAATGAGGCGATCATGATGGCCCGGTCGTTGTGGCCGCTGGGGCGGCTCTCAGCGCGAAAGGCGTGTTTTCATACTGAGTCATTATCGAGCGTGATCGTGACTACCGATCTCAGCCCCACTGAGCGGTCATCTGGCCGGGCCATAATCGAGCTTACGGCGGAGGCTGGCGCGTTAGCGTCGAATAACAACCGCCATCAAATCTCGATGCGGGAGGACCCATGGTTGTGCTATGGTGATAGGTAACTTCCTGAAACAGGGAAATGCGCCATGCGTCATGCCGAACAGCTGGTTTTCAAAGCCTCTCGTGGCGTGCAAACCGCCCCTTTCGACTTTTCAGGCCGCTGGAAGAATGAACTGCAATCAACAATGGAACTGCTAGTCGCGGGGTCGACGGTCACAGGGAAATATGTGAGCGCGGTCAGCGACAACGGCGGACCTACGCCCCCCTTTGATCTTTTCGGGAGCGTTTCTGGGGAGCTGATCACCTTCTACGTAAACTGGGGGACAGAAATTACGACATGGATCGGTCACGTGGTGAATGCAGATACAAGTCCAGAGATCCTTACTCTATGGCACATCGTGAAAGCTGTTCCCGACGAGGACGACCCCACCAACCAGTGGAAAATGATTTCCTCGGGCGCCGATAACTTCACCCGTGCCTAACTAGGACACGGTTCGCGCGACCTCGTCGAGGCCTAGCTGGTAACATCGCCGGTGGTTGATCGATGCACAGAATGACGAGACGCAAGGATTGCGACCGCCGACGTACGGCGGACAGCCGCGAACCATTATCCTCCGCCTAAGGATTTCGGAACTTGGACGTGCGCGAACCCGATGAGGGGTAAGACGATGCCGACAAAAGCGTGGCCAATCCTGCCAAAACGGCGACGGACAGTAGTTGCGGCCGTCGCCATTCTATCTAGCTTTTGTATTTCTGGCACGGCGAGATCTTGCAACATCGAGCTTCTCGTCAAGAACTCGACCCCGTTCACTATTACGGGGGTCACGTATTTCGATGTCGATGCCGGTAGATGGAGTCACAATCTTCTGTCGCATGACCTGAATTCGTCGGATTCCGAGCGGATCAGGTGGCAGGGCGCGGGGGACTATAAGCTCCACATCACTCAGTCGAACGACATGGACAACCCTCGTTCTGCCCTTGCTACAGACATCTGCGCTAAGAGCCAGATCGTCGTGAACGAAGACGGGCTTGTCGTGAGATGAGCGAACTCGACAATCGCCAGACAGCCAGTCCTGAGAGTCGAGGGCGGCGTATTGTCCTCCTCCTCGACGGCACCTGGAACGAAGATCAAGTCGGGGGAAATAGCACCAACATAGTTAGGCTGCGCGACATCATCGCCGCGAGTCTCGATCCCCTAGACCTTCTGCCGTCTCGGCCGACCGGCGCGGCTGTCGCCGGGAGAGCTGAGACCTACGCGAGGACCTTTAGGGGCCGCGAGTACCTCATATTTTATCAGAGGGGCGTCGGAACGGGTCCATTCGACCGGGCGACGGGGGGTGCCTTCGGTGAGGGCCTCGATGCAAATGTGCGACGGGCCTACCGCTTCCTTTCATTCTACTACGAGTCAGGTGACGAGATATTCATCTTCGGGTTCTCGCGTGGAGCTTACACGGCACGTTCCCTGACGGGATATCTCGGGGCGATTGGTCTGCTCCGATGCGAAACATGCGACACCGCCCGAGAGCAGCTGGCATGGTCATTTTATCGTACTCCGCCGAACGACCGATTGCCTGGCACATGGAAGCAGCTGGAGCCGAGCGTCCACCCTCGAGAGGCATTTCGCGTATCTTGTGTCGGGCTCTTCGACACGGTCGGGGCGTTGGGCGTCCCATTGCAAGGGCTCTGGCGGCTAAACCGCAAGAATTTCGAATTTCACGATGTGGAGCTATCTCCTCTAGTCAGCGTCGCGTTGCACGCCCTGGCCATTGACGAGCATCGCCGACCCTTCGAGGCCAGCGTCTTGAGGCGGAATAAGCTTAGGAGAACAACGGCCCGCGTCGAGCAAGTGTGGTTCCCCGGGTCGCACGGGGATGTAGGAGGTGGGTGGCTTACCGACTCGCAGCGCGATAAGGCGGCGGCTCGTGCTCTCGACGATTTGACTCTGGACTGGATGATCAGGCGTCTGCTCGCGCATTTTCCCGATTTTCCGATCAGCAATGATGTCTGGATCAACGTAGGAGAGCAAGAGAGCCTCGGACCGCTACACGGGTCCCGAACCGGCGTCTATAAGCTCTTTCTCAATGCGATCCGTTCCATCGGCAATCAGCCCCTTCCGAAGAAGCTTCTTGGCGGAACCGATGTTTCGGTTGGGTACGACCCACAGGCAGTGGTGGAGCGGGAGTCCGTTCATATCTTCGCGATAAAGCGCGTCGGTACGGTCGCACCAACCGACCGGGCGACAGCCCTCTATGCGCCAGCAAATCTTGTCTCGTGCCTACCCAACCTCGCGCACCTTTATTCCGATCAAGGTCCGAAAGTCGCCTCCGCCGAAACTCTGACCGTAACCGCCATGGACGGGAACGCGGTGGAGCCGCACACTGAGGCGGCGCGGGAGGTCTGTAGCGAGATCCTTGAGGCTGCGAGGCGCCTCGCCGCGGCTAATCCTTCCATCCTTGAAAGGATTCCATGGCGAGTTCCTCAGTAAGTGCGGCGCACATCCAAAGTTGATCTACAACTGATAGCTCCAAGATTATCTTGGTTTAGAGTCACCTATCGACCCCGGCCAACTCAACACTCAGTGCAAAATGGGTATTTCATACTGAGAGAGCGTATGTCTTTGAATTACCGACAGAATTCGGCCTGATTGAGGTCTGAATGCTACATCGAGAACGCTACGGTGCCGGCTTCTTCGCCGGGTCGCGGCGCCGTGTCGGTTTCGGAGCGGGCGTCGGTTCCGGCGCCACCGCGGCGCGCCGGCCGAGCCCGATGCTCTTGGCCAGCATCGATCGCTGTGCCGCGTAGTTCGGGGCCACCATCGGGTAATCGTCGCCTAGCTTCCATTTAGCCCGGTACTCGGCGGGGGTCATGCCGTAGGCGGTCATGAGGTGCCGCTTCAGCATCTTCAGCTTCTTGCCGTCTTCCAGGCAGACGAGATAGTCCGGAGTGACCGACTTCCGGATCGGCACCGCGGGCTTCAGCGCTTCGGGTTCGGTGAGCGGCAGGGCGGTACCACGACCACTCAAGGCGGTGTGGACCGAGGCGATGACTCCGCTCAGCTCGGCCGGGGCCAGCGTATGATTTCCGACATAAGCCGCAACAATCTTGACGACCAGTTCCAACGACGTCGGTCCGGAATCCGCTTGCTCGCTCATGATTTTCTGCCGTCATCCAAGTTTAGGTAAGCGCTCTCAGGTCATACTGTTTAGGACATCCGGGCTCGACGTGAGCAGCCACACGCATCATCTCTCGCAATCTCTTCCCAAGCAATATCTTGCCTCTCGTCAGCCGTGGATTTATGTCGTCCGGTTGCTTGGAACACGAGCTCGATCGGGTCGCGAATATATCCGGCGCTCAAGCGTTGCCGGCGCGCATCTGCATGACGCAGAATTTCCTGCATTCCGCCGGGTGTCATCGGCGCCTGCCCAGCCGAAAGCAAACCTCACCTGTGGAAGAGATCCCGGACTCCGCTTCGCCGTAGGTCAGGTCTTGCCGAAGACGAGCGAGAGGTTGTTGGCCGGCATCGCGATACGCTGGGTGGGCATCAGGCCGTGTTGAGCCGCCAGCGCCGTGACGTCGTCGAGATGGCGGAGGCCCCAGGCGGGGTTGCGTCTCCTGAGGTCCTGATCGAACGCGATATTGCTGGGCGCCGTCTCGACATCCCGCTCGAAATACGGGCCGTAGAGGAAGAGGATGCCGCCCGCCGGCAGAATGCGGCCGGCGCCGGTCATCAGGCCCTGCGTCACCGCCCACGGCGAGATGTGGACCATGTTGATGTTGACCACGGCATCGGCCCGACTGAGCGGCCAGGCGTCGGGGTCCGAGGCGTCGAGCCGGAGCGGCGGCAGGAGGTTTGGCAGGGCGGCGTGATCGCGCCAGGCGGCGACGCTGCGAAGTGCCTCTGGGTCCGAATCAGTCGGTTGCCAGCGGAGGCCGGGGAGGGCGGCAGCGTTGAAGACCGCGTGCTCGCCAGCCCCAGCGGCAATCTCGAGCACAACCCCGCTACGCGGCAGGCAGGATCTGAGCACCTCGAGGATCGGGCCGCGGTTCCTGGCGGTGGCGGGCGAAGATCGGGCGCCGTCTGGCGGCTGGTCGGACACGAGGAGAAGAATAGCGTCCCGAGGGCTGCGTTGGACAAGTGCCGCCAGCTTTCGCACACTCTGGATCATCCGCCGTGAGCGCCGCCATCTCAGGGATTCACGGCAATACCCACATGCTTATGCTGGACCGGAATTCTGACGTCATCGCGGGTCTCATCGAGCGCTGGATCCGCCCGCAAGGACTATAGGGTAGGATTTGGCGAAAGCCCCAGCGCCAATGATAAGGTTATTTGCAGTCGGGCTCATCGTGGATCGTCGCTCATGAAGGATGCCGAGGAGAGCCAAATTCGAGCGGCCGAAATGGTGCTGCCCTGCGCCGAAATCGACGCCACGCTGCGATTTTTCGGAGAGCGTCTCGGGTTCCGGGTCGAGATGATTTCTCCCGCCGATGGCCCGACAGTCGCGGTGTTGGCTGGACACGGTCTGCGGCTGCGGCTCGATACCACCGAGATCGGGCCGGCCGGAACAATCCGCCTGCGCTGCCAGGAGCCTGACGCAATCGCCGGCGGAGAGCGCTTGCTGACGGCCCCAAATGGGACGTTGATCAAGATCGTCGATGCCGATTTCCCGGTTGTCTTGCCGCCGCTGCAACCAGAGTTGGTGCTGGCTCAGATCGACAATGCCGCATGGGGCGCCGGCCGCGCTGGCATGCTCTACCGCGACCTCATCCCCGGGCGGCTCGGCGGCCGGTTCGTCGCCTCGCATATCATGATCCCGGATGGCGGCCCGGTCCCGGACTATGTCCATTTCCACAATATCCGTTTCCAGATGATCTTCTGTCGGCGGGGCTGGGTACGCGTCGTTTACGAGGACCAGGGGCCTCCGTTCGTGATGGAGGCGGGCGATTGCGTATTGCAGCCACCGCGGATCCGGCATCGTGTGCTGGAGAGCTCGGCCGGGCTCGAGGTGATCGAGATTGGCTGCCCGGCCCTGCATGAGACGTTTGCCGATCCCGACCTGTCCCTGCCAACCTCAAGCTTGTGCCCGCTGCGCGATTTCGATGGTCAGCGGTTCCAGCGCCACATAGCGGCAGCCGCAGCGTGGCAGCCCGGAGACGTTCCGGGATTCGAATTCAGCGACACCGGGATCGCCGCCGCGACCGGCGGTCTCGCGGGCGGCCGGGTTATCCGGCCCGTGACAGCCAACCGTACGCTCCCGGCGACCCACCGCGGAGAACTGTCGTTTCACTTCGTTTTGGATGGGGAGCTGGAGCTAGGCTGCGATGGCATCCATCGGCTGTCCCAGGGCGATGCTTTCACCGTCCCGGCCGCGACGAGGTACGCACTCGATGAATGCTCGCGCGATCTGGTCCTGCTCGAGGTGAGGGTGCCGGGCGATCTAAGACCACAGGCGCCGGCAGCTTTATCGCAGAGGGAGTTGGACCTGACATGCCGTGATCGAGATGCTAAGCTCCCGATGAACGCGAAGGCACGATAGGTGCAGAGAGCATCGCAGCGATCTGTGCGGTCCAGCTAGGAATAGTTGAGGCCATGCTCGCGCATCGTTGGAGAAATTACGGATGATCGTTTTGGCGGACGAAGTGGCGGCCCATGGTGATGAAGATCGCGGTATGGAAACTGTTGATCCGCTGTTAGCCGTCGCGCGAGAGGGGGCACGAACCGATCGTTCATTCGAAGGGGCGCTGGAGCGTCCGGCATTTATCCCGGTCGTCCGACCCAAGTCCCGCAGTCATCGCACCAGCAACCTGATCACCCCCAGCAGCCAACACCAAACCCCAATCACTAATTTTACGAATGGCCTCTACAAAGCCGAGGTCTTTCTGGCAACTTGAGGAAGCGCAATGGCCAAAAATCCGATGAAGGTAGAAGGCATAGACCACATCGTCCTGAAGGTCACCGATATAGAACGTAGCCTGGAGTTCTATGTTCAGGTGCTCGGACTGAGGCTCGAACGCGTAATCGAGGATCTTGGCATCTATCAAGTACGGGCCGGCAAGAACATTATTGATCTTTTGGCACTTTCCGCTGGAAAAGTTCTTGCCGAAAAAGATCAAAGAGGCCTTGATCACGTGTGCCTCATGATCGACGGAGATATCGATGATATCGTAAGTTACCTGAAAGAGAAGAAAATAGAGTTCGCCTCCCCGGTCAGGGAACTCTATGGCGCGACCGGGTTCGGAACTTCTATGTATATTGTCGACCCCGACGGTCATATGATAGAATTGAAGGTACCTTATTGCCAATATGCGGTCAAAACTACGGTAATCGAAGCTCTCAAGGGGCTTCGACCTCGTTAGGAGCCGGGCACCGGCTCATGCCGTCCGCGGAGCTCGGTTGCATATGCCGAGCGCGCCAAGAGTGTTGCGCCGAAAGAGGAACGGAAGACGCCGGTATCACCTGGTGAGCTCTGCTCCCAAATCCCTGTGATTGAGACTCTCGCGGACGAATCCAAATCGTTGCGAATATGATTCACCGTGGCAAACGGGATGGGGTTTGCCATGGCGGCTGCGATTCGGCTTCGAGGGGATTACGATGCTGGGGCTTTGCACCAGCTGGCGCGGCGGTCTGAGGATGCCGGCCAAACGCGTCGGCTGCTGGCGTTGGCGGCGATTTATGACGGTGCCTCGCGGACTGCGGCGGCGAGGGTCGGCGGAGTCGGGCGGCAGACTGTACGGGACTGGGTTCTCGCCTTCAACGCGGATGGTCCGGCTGGTCTTGTTGACGGCAAGACACCCGGCAACCCGCCGCTGTTGAACGCCGAGCAGCACCGCGCGTTGATGCCGATCATGGAGTCCGGCCCGACCCCGGCGGTCCATGGCATCGTGCGATGGCGGCTGCTCGACCTGGCGCGATGGGTGTTCGAGGAGTTTGGTCTCTCGGTCAGCAAGCAGACGC
>DATGFU010000739.1:0-6323 GCA_035308865.1 Allostellaceae bacterium
GTCACACGGTAGTGGTTGAGCGTGCTGACGCTCTTGCGGACGATCGCCGCAGCCTCGTCGGTTGTCAGAAGGTCGCTGTCTTGGTGCATATCCCGTCCCTCAGTGGAGTGGCGGGGCAACCATCTATAGACCAGTGCATGAAACGGCAACAGGTTGTGTGCGCGCCCACACAATCACCTACCGGAAAAACCTGGGGGTTATTCCGGCACGACGCGGCGCGACCGACCACACAAAGCAAGAGCGCCGACCTTGCGGCCGGCGCTCCGGGCGTGCGTAGCGAAGTGACTAGGGCAAGTGCAGCTGCTCGGCGGCGGAGATGCCGGCGGCTACCGCTGCGTCGAGATACTCGATCGGCGCGACGCCTTCCGAGTAGAGCTCAAGGAATTCCATGGAAACGACGATCTGGTGATGCGCGTCTTTATCCGTCACGGCCGAGGCATAGCAGATACCAATCCCGTACGCGGTGAGCAAATCTTGCTCGTCGGCAGTCGCGTCGCGATTGGCGATATCTAGGGAGCGCAGCAACTCTGCGCGCGCCCTGGCAAACATCGCCACAAGAGACTTGTCGGCGCCGGTTGACGAGAACGAGGGCATCGTGTCAAGAGTTTGGATAGCCATGGTTCTGATCCTCCACAGATCGGGGCTAAGGTTAGCGTGCCGTCGGTATTTGCCGTACCGACGGCACGCGCTCTATATAGCGCGTCCGAACGCGACGGGCAAGAGAAATCGCCTGAAAAATGGAATTTTCTATTACGTGCGCGCACTCACAGTACTGTGAGTGCGCGCCACCTACTTTGGTTGCGTGGGCTTCTGCATCCACAACAATGTTGTTGCGTCTGGATTTTCCAGCCACGCCATAGCTTCAAGCGTGCCTGCTCCGTCGGCGATCATTGCGCGCCTAAGACAATCGATCTGGTCTGCCGTCATCCACGCTGGCAAGCGAACAGGCAATATCATCAGCGCTGCCGCGACGTCGGGCATCTTTCGGAGCTTACGCCCCATCCTACGCTTGATGGTCTCTTGTGCGTTGGGGGGCATGTCCTCGATCTTATCGCGCGATAGGACTACTTTGGGCCGAACCATCGGCTGAGGGCTGTCAATCGTGCCGTAGGTATCGCGGTGGTAGTAGGCACGTAGTACGGCAGATTTGTCCTTTTCTGTCAGATATTTGGGGTATCGAAGGCCCTCTATCTCGAACACCGCGGCGACTTCAGGGTCCTCAAGCAGTTTTCGGCCGCGCGCTAGCTCTCTGTCGACGGGCCGCGCCGGCGGCTTCGGAGGATCGGCCGGGCGCGTCGGCTGCCGCTCCGACCGGCCTTTTGGACGAGGCGCCTTGAGAACCGCCGCGGATTTCGGCCGAGGGGCTCGTTGCGCGGGCGGCTTTTCGGACGCGCCTATCAAGCTCCCGGCCTCAAAGGCTTCAAGGTCGCTGATGCGGACCCGGACCATGCCCCCGAGCTTCACGGCGGCCAGCACGCCGCGCGCGATCATGTTGCGCACGTGCCGAACTGAGCAATCCCAACGTTCGGCGACCTGCACGGCCGACAAGAACAACGCGCCCTTTCCGGTGGGGCTACTTGGCTCGCGTTCCTGATCTGGCGCCTGGTGCTCGCTCATGGACCTTTCCTCCCGAGCGGCGAGGATATCGCGAGCGGCTCCGGTGGGGTTATACCAAGCTGCCTGAGTGGGCGCCCAGCGGGAGGAAGCTGACAGGTCCAAAAGACCGTCGACTTTGCGCCCGATGGTCGCCATGCGGTTGCCAGCAACCAGGAAGTCGTAAGCCCGCCTAGTATATGGCGCCGTAACACACTGATATTATATAGGAAAATTGGCGGACCCGAGACGATTCGAACGTCCGACCTCTGCCTTCGGAGGGCAGCGCTCTATCCAGCTGAGCTACGGGTCCGGAGCGGCGGAAACTAGCCTGAACCGGCCGCCCTCCTCAACCCTCTAATTCTTCAGGCCGCCATCAGCACCGCGACATGCGCGGCAGCGGAGCGGCCGAGAGCGGCGAGGTCGTAGCCGCCTTCCAGAATCGAGACGAGCCGGCCGCCGCAGCGGCGCTCGGCGAATTCGACCAGCGTCTCGGTCAGGGCCGTGAAGTCCGACTCGTCCAACCGCATGCCGCCCAGCGGGTCGTCAATATGTGAATCGAACCCGGCCGAGACGAAGAGGAAGTCCGGCGCGAATTCCTCCAACTCGGTCATGATCCGCTCGGCGAAGGCGCGGCGCAGGAGCCTGCCGTCGGTGCCGGCCGGCAGCGGCGCGTTGGCGACGTTGCCGAGCCCGGTCTCCGAGGCGGCGCCGGTGCCGGGATAGAACGGGTACTGGTGGGTCGAGCCGTAGAAGAGATCGGCGTCCCGCTCGGCGACGCGCTGCGTGCCGTTGCCGTGATGGACGTCGAAATCCACCACGGCCACCCGCTGCGCGCCGTACTGCGCGCGCGCATGCATGGCGCCGACCACAACGCCGTTGAACATGCAGAATCCCATGGCGCGCTGCGGCTCGGCATGGTGGCCGGGCGGGCGGACCGCACAGAAGGCGTTCTTGGCCTGGCCCGACGCCACGGCATCGACGGCGGCGATCGCGGCGCCCGAGGCCCGCAGCGCCGCCTCGCCGGATCCGGGCGAGAGCACGGTATCCGGGTCGAGCGCCACGGCGCCGCTTTCCGGCACGGCGCCGAGCACCATGTCGATGTAGGGCTCGGGATGGACCAGCGCGATTGCGGCGCGCGAGGCCAGCGGCGCCTCGCGCCGCTCCAGTGCGGCGAAGCGCGGATCCCCCAGCGCCGCCATCACCGCCCTGAGCCGCGCCGGCGATTCCGGGTGCATCCGACCCGGTTCGTGGCCGAGGCAATCGGCGTGCGACAGGAGCAGGGTCGTCATTGTCCGGCGCCTTTCAGATCACGAAATCGACCATGCCGTCGCACTTGCTCGAGAGCCCCGCAAGGCGGGCCTCGCGGCACAGATCGGCGAGCGTGATGCGGTCGAACTGAGCGAACATCGCCTGGTGCGCCGTCTCGATCATCGGCAGCACCACCTTGCGCATCGAGGGCGAGGGCGATTCCTCGAACGGCGTCGGCCGGTCGGTGTCGAGGACGGCACGGGCGATCGCCCCCACGGTGATGGCGCCGCGCTCGTCGCCCAGCAGGTAGCCGCCATTGGGGCCGCGCACGCTCCTGAGAAGATGCGCCCGCGACAGGCGCTGCAGGATGGCTTCGAGCTTGCGCGTTTCCAGTCCCTGGCGCTGGCCCAGCTCGGCCGCCGGCAGCGGCCCGGCCGCGCCGTTGAAGGCGACGTCGAGCATGACGTCGAGCGCGAGCAGGAACCGCCGCGGCAGCCACGCCGCCAGGCCTGTCAGGCCGGATTCGCCATCGCCCGATCCATCGTTCAAGGCGGTTCTCCCCTCCCGGAGTGGACGCATGATAGCACGGCTAGTCCGGCGGGGAGGTTCCCCACCATTTGTCCTCGACGGCCTTGAGGTGCTCGGTCGGATCGTAATCGGGGGTCGCCAGCCCGAGCGCCGCCGGGGTGAAGGTGCCGATCGCCGCTTCCAGGCGGAACCCCGCGAGCAGCGTGTCATGCTCGGCGCTGACCAGATTGACGCGGCTCGAGAACAGTTCCTGTTGGGCGTTCAGCACGTCGAGGCGAGTCCGGGTTCCGGCCGTCACCTCTTTGGCCGTGTCGCTGAGCGCCACCTCGTTGGCCTTGATCTGGCTGCGGTATTGCTCCTGCTGGGCACGCGCCGCCTGCAGCGCGTTCCAGGCGGTCGCGACGGTCTCCCGCGCCTCGCGCTCGGCCTCCAGCACCTGCTTCTCGGCCTGGGAGACGCCCTCCTTCGCCGCGCGGACCTTGGCATAGGCGGGGCCGACATAGAGCGGCACGGTCGCCTGCACGCCGATCTCGGCCTGGTTCAGCTTCACGCCGCGAATGAGGTAGTCGTCGTCGTGCTGCAGCGTGGCCACGCCGTCGACCTGCGGCAGTAGGGCCGCGCGCGCCTGATCCACCGCGTGCTGCGCTGCCTCGAGCGAATGGCGCGCCGCCTCGACCGAAGGGCTGCGGTCGGCCGCCGCACGGGCGGCCTCGTCTTCGGTCGCCGGCACCTGGCCGATCTGGGTGGGCGGTGAGAGGTCGCCGACAGCGTCGCGTCCCACCGCCGTCCGGAACCGTGCGAGCGAGGTGCCGAGCTGGGCCTTCGCGCCGAGGCGACCGGCCACGGCCCCCGAGAGGCGGGCGACCGCCTGCGAAGTATCGGTCTCGGTCGCCGCCCCCGCGTTGTAGGTCACCTGCACGTCGTGCTGGTTGAGCGTCAGCACCTCGACGAGATTCTCGCTCAGCTCGACGACGCGCTTGTCGCGGAACGCGTCGAGATAGGCCGTGGCTGCGACCAGCAGCTGGTCCTGCTCGGTCGCCGACAGCTGGGCCTGGCCGGCAGCGATGCTGGCGCGGGCCTGGTCGATGCCCGCCTCGATGCCGCCGCCGTGCCAGATCGGCTGGTCGAGCGTCGCGCTGGCAGTCCGCGGCGTGATGTCGGAGATCGGTCTCGAGCCCGGGAAGGACAGGCCGAAAAACTGATGTGCCCGCGCGACGTTGCCCTGGAGGTTGACGGTGGGCCGCCAGCCGGCCAGCGCCTCGGGCAGGGCCTCGTCGGTCTGGCGCTGGCGATAGCGCTCGGCCAGGATCGTGGCATTGCCGCGGTAGGCGTCGGCCAGGGCATCGGCGAGCGTGTCCGCGAACGCGGGTGCTGCGGCACCGGCCGTCAGCGCCGCCGCGATCAGGCGGAGCCCCGTCGCTCCTCTCGCCATCAATACCCCCTCCGCGTCCTGTAGTTTTCGATCATCGGCAGCGGACGGCCAAGGTCAAGCGCAGTGCGCGATGGCGGGCCTGCGCTGCAAGCGCAGCACGGCGAGGTTGCTACGAAGCGAGGAGCGAGGGTGCGCCGGGCGAATTGAACCGCGCCTGGAGCGCCTCGGTGCTGCGCGCCGTGGCCGGGGCGATCTTCACGGCCAGCGTCCAGGGGTCGAGATCGTTCTCGCCCAGGCACGCCGCCTCGAGATTGCGGGCCAGGACATGCAGCTCCATGGCCCCGAAATTCCCTGAGGTGCTGCCGAGATCGTGCGCCGCCTGCGCGAGCAGCTCGACATCGCGTTCGGCCATGCCCTTCTGGATCATCGCCACCAGCTCGGTGGCCGACGTGCAGTAGCTGTCGACCAGCATGCGCAGGCGTTCATCCGACATCGTCTCGGCCAGTCCGTTGAGCGGCCCCTCGTCGAGCACGACCGTCGGATCGGCGGACGTCCCGTTGCCGGCCAATCCGGGTGCGCCCGTCGCCGGCAGAGCTGCCCACAGCTCCGCCACCTCGAGCAGCCGCTCACGCTTGAACGGCTTGGAGATGTAGTCGTCCATGCCGAGCTCGATGTATTTCTCGCGGGCGCCCGCCATCGCGTTGGCGGTCAGGGCCACGATCGGAACGCGCGAGCGCGGGCCGTCCATCTCGCGGATCCGCCGCGTCGCCTCCACCCCGTCCAAGACCGGCATATGCACGTCCATCAGGATGAGGGCGTAGTCCTGGTTCTCGGCGGCGGCCACGGCGGCGGCGCCGTTGGTCGCCGTATCGACGGCGAAGCCGGCGCGCTCCAGCACCGCGACGGCGATCTGTCGATTGACGGAATTGTCCTCGGCCACCAGGACCCGCACGCCCGCGTCGGCCGCAACGGGCTCTTGCGGAACCTTGGCCGGCGGCGGCGCCTCGACCCGGACCGGCGGCGCGGTCCCGTAGAGGTGAAGCAGCGTTTCCGTCAGGACGTTCTGGCGCAGCGGCTTCAGCAGCACGCGATCGAACAGCGGCTGCCCATCGTCCCCGATGCGGTCGGAAGGCTCCACCGAAGAGACCAGCAGGATGCGGAGCCTGGCCAGGCCCGGCTCGGCGCGCACCCGGCGTGCGAGGGTCGAACCCGCCATGCCCGGCATCATCTGGTCGAGCACCAGCAGATCGAACGGCAATCCGATGTGGCGGGCGCGCTCCAGCTCCGCGAAGGCCGCGAAGGCATCCACGGCGGTGGCGACGACCATTCCGATCGATTCGAGCTGCCGCTGCAGGATGTGGCGGTTGGTCTCGATGTCGTCGACGACAAGCACGTGACGGCCGCGCAGGGCCTCGGGCTCCGCCAGGATGCCGAGCGGCTCGCCGGTCGCCGGCTTGAGATGAACGGTGAACCAGAAATTGCTGCCCTTGCCGATCTCGCTGGTGGCGCCGATTTCGCCGCCCATCATCTCGCAGAGCTGGCGGGAGATCGACAGGCCGAGCCCGGTGCCGCCGAAACG
>DATGFU010000740.1:0-2831 GCA_035308865.1 Allostellaceae bacterium
CCGCCCCGGGCGATCCGACGGTCGGGCAGTTCGCCACCTCGCGGCTGAACTACCCCGCTTCCGGCAATCTGGATTTCTCAGTGCTGTCCGACAAGGATGCCCTGGCGTACGACTTGCCGTTGACGGCCTCGGGGTCGGCGATGCTGACCCGGGTCAGCGGCAGCGCGGCGGCCAGCTCGACCTCGCTGAGCTATGCCGGCATGGCCGTGACCGTGCTCGATGCGACGACCGGCGTCTTCCAGTTCGCGATCAGCTTGACCCAGACCGACGGCTGCATCGTCACCAGGGAGGGAACCTACGCGCCTGTCCCGTCGGCCGGGTAGGTCGGATCATACGCGGCCGCGGGGCGGCGGATAGCTCTGCCGCGGCCATCCGGACTTCGGTGTGCATACAGCCACAGCCGTCTCATGCAGATTGCCCCCGTCGGAGCACTCAGGCGGGGTCAAGTCTTGATTCTTCGGCCGCTCATGGTCTGGTGCCCCGGGCCGACCGGTTCCCCGGTGCGAGGCGGCCTCTCGTCCTTCAGCTGCGTGATCGGATCGGCGGTCCGCTCAATGAATGAAATGCGGGGCCAGCCCCAGCACGCCGATGACGATCAGGTAGATGGCCACGATGTAGTTGAGCAGCCTCGGCATGACCAGGATGAGAATGCCGGCCAGCAGGGCGACGATCGGCTCGATCAGGAACTCATGCAGGGTCATGGATGGAACTCTCCGAGTGGGCCGTCGCCCGGATCGCTCCGGCCGCAATGCGCAGATCGGATCGCCTCGCGAGGGGCCGCGCCCGCACTATGCCGGCCGGGAATCCGGTCCCGGTAGACTCGGATAATACCCATGGCCCACGGGCCGCGCCGCTACCGGCCGGGCGCGGTCGTCACCCGGGCATCGGCGCGGCCGCCGGCAAGTCAGGTGCCATGTCCGCTGGGGCAGCGCCGGAATGCCCGGCTGGCGGGGGATGTTTCCCGACCTCCGGACCGGCGTGCGACGCCCATGACCAATCGTCCTTGGAGAAGGTCCGCGTGCTCGGGCACGGCTCCGGCCGGCCGAGGAGGAAGCCCTGGACCTCCCCGCACCCGAGCTCGCGCAGGAGGTCGAGCTGCCCCTGGGTTTCCACGCCTTCCGCGGTGACGGCCAGGCCGAGGCTGCCGCCAAGCGCGACGATGGCACGCACGATCACCAGCGCCTCGTCGTCCAGGCCCAGCTCCCTGATGAAGGACTGGTCGATCTTGATCCGGTCGAAGCGAAAGCGGCGCAAGTAGCTGAGGCTCGAGAACCCGGTCCCGAAATCATCGAGCGAAACGCTGACCCCGATGGTCTTCAGCGCGGTCAGGGCCGCCAGCGCCCGTGGCGTATCGGCGATCAGCAGCCCTTCGGTGACCTCCAGCTCGAGGCGCTCGGGCGAGAGACCGGTGCGGCGCAGGACCGCCGCGACGGTCGCCGGAAAATCGACGTCGCGGAACTGGTCCGGAGAGAGATTGACGGCGATGCGCCAGCGCCGCGGCCACGCCATGGCCTGGGTGCAGGCCGTCTCCAGGACCCAGAGGCCGAGCCGGTCGATCAGACCCGCCTCCTCGGCCAGCGGGATGAATTCGCTTGGAGCGACCGCCCCGCGTTCCGGATGCGTCCACCGAAGCAAGGCCTCGAAACCCAATACCGTCGCCGTGTCACAGTCGAACATCGGCTGATAGTGCACGGACAATTGGTCGGTGCCGATCGCCGCGCGAAGATCCTGCGTGAGCGCCCTGCGGTCGCGCAGCATGATGCCCAATGCCGGCTCGAAGAAGGAATAGGAGCCGGGTGCCGTGCGCTTTGCGCGGTAGAGCGCCATGTCGGCGTTCTTCAACAAGGTTTCGGCATCTGTCCCGTCGGCAGGATAGAGCGCGATCCCGATGCTGACGGCGATCGCCACCTCATGGTCGTCGATGCGGAACGGCTCGGCGATCGCGGCGACCAGGCGGCTCGCCAAGGCTTCCACGGCGATCACCCCTTTGGCCAGGGGCTGGATGATCGCGAACTCGTCGCCCCCGACCCGCGCCACCGTGTCGAGCGCCCGCACATGCTGCCGGAGGCGCACCGCTACGTGGAGAAGCAGCTGGTCGCCGGCCTGGTGCCCGAACTGATCGTTGACGAGCTTGAAACCGTCCAGATCGAGGCACAGCATCGCCACCGTGCCGCCTGCGCGCGCCGCGACAGCCAGGGCGTTGCTCAGGCGATCGCCGAACAGCGAACGGTTGGCAAGTCCGGTAAGAGGATCGTGATTGCCCAAGTGGCGGACCCGCTCCTCGCCCTGCTTGCGCTCGGTGTTGTCGCGCACCGCCACGACGCGTGCGTCGTGGCGGTGAAAGGTGATCATCCGGCTCAGGATATCCACCGAGATCGGTTCATCGTCGCGGCCGAGCACCAGGATCTCGATCTGCGGGTAGTCCGGACCGGGAGCCTTCATGTATTCGCCGACCGCGAGTTTCGACTCAGGTGCCACGAGGTCGAGCACCCGGCGCCCGACCAGTTCGGCGCGCGAGCGGCCGAGCAGCCGGCAGAGCGAGGGATTGACCTCGAGGACGGTCCCCTTGTGGAGAACCGCGATGCCCTCGAAAGTGATGTCCGTCAGCTCGTACAGGCGCTCCGCGTCGCGAACGGAGCGGCGGGTGACGCGTTGGTCGAGTATCAGGCAGACTTGGCTGACCAGCAGGATCAAGACCGTGTTGACCACCGTGGCGAGGGCCAGCCATTGCGGCGCCAGGGCTAAGCTCAAATCCGATAGGGACGGTCCCCGGGTGATCGTGAACACGGCCCCTGTCGGAACCTGCAGACCCAGAAGGGCCAGGGTCAGGG